>CAZVKP010000248.1:0-5736 GCA_964627635.1 uncultured Calditrichaceae bacterium
CAACTTCAGCCTCGGCAATAATTTGAACTGCACCGGAAATTGTACCACTAAACAGGTTTGTGCGTACCTGCCCGGAATTATTGGTTGTTGCAGACAGCGGATGCAAAAACTCTCCGCCGCCAGGTGAAGATCCTATTCTAAATTTCACTTCCACTGCATGGTTCAAATCTACCGGAACACCGGTTGAATCCTGTGCTTCAAATATAATTTGAGCTGTTTCAGGCGAACCGCTCTCTCTGACACCAATACTGCTGCTGGAGATACCAGCCAAAATAATGCTGGCAGCGTCATCACTGATAACAGGAGTGTCTGCGGTGGGTTGTAGTTGTAGCGTTGGCACTTCCACTGTTCTTCCGGGAACAATTAAAACCTTTGTACTGTCGGAAATGAAACTCTCTTTAAATACCAGTACCTGGATTTCAAAGGTATGATCCGCTTCAATATCTGCAGTAAATTTGCCCTGGATATCCGTCATAACGGAGGTTTCCGGCGAATAATTAACCAAGCGAACCACCGCACTATCAATTGGATTGCTGGTAGCCTGATTAATTACCTGTCCTTTTAATGTGACAGGTTTTAACTTATCCTCTTCATCAGAGTTTGTAGATAGATTCTCACAAGAAACCGTAAAAAATAAAAAAGATAAAACAAAATAAAACCATACTACTTTTTTATTCATGTTAAATTCTCCGATTTCAACTATTTTTCCCACTGTTTTTTATAATATTGTAATTTCCGTTGGATAGACTCTTTATCATCCTTGAACTTTCGCGCCTGTTCTATCTGGTTCAATTTATTTTCAAATCTTTCTGCGAGTGTCGGTAATAGTTCTGCCCTTATCAGGATCAGTAACTCATTTTTAACCACCCTTTTTTGTTCATATCCAAATACATAGCGCAACCCTAAAAACCACCAGGGTAAATCCTTCAGAAAAGGAATGCCCTCACGGTTATTTGATTCCTCGGTGATATACAAACCCCCGATGATGGTTTCTTCGCCATCTAATAATAATACTGAAGTTTTTGCACTGGATTTTTTGATTTCCAATCCTGCTTCGCTGGTGGTTGTGTTACTACGTTCTGCCTGCAGGTCTAAGTTAATAAAAGTAATAGAATCATGACGAATGACTAACGGTTTTACCCTGATAATTGAGCCGGTTGAGAAAAATTGAGTTACCGCATTACCGGCAAAATCACGCACGGTAATGGCAATATCGCTTCCAACTTGAATTCGACCTTCTTGTCCCGATATTACAGTAACCTGGGGACTGGCAACAACTTCGCCGACGTGACTTTGTTCGAGACTTTTAAATACGGCCAACAAACTACCAAAGTCTAAATCCGGACTCAGTTGAATCTCATAAATGCCGGTCTTCGAATCCGCAGCCCCCATGTGAGTTTTTAAATTAACATCCTTTCCACGAAAGAAATCCCAGCTCATTCCCGCTTCCCGTAATTTTGAGTAGTTGGTTTCAAAAAAGATGGCAGATAAGTTGACTTCCCGAGTTAAAAATTGATCCCTGGCTTCCTTCTCTTCTTTGGATAGTCCTTCAACATTCTCATTTTCAGTTTCCTGCGCAACAACTTCGATGTAATCCGCAAAATCTTCATACCACAGATTATTTTCCTTCAAAATGAGCTCAAAGGCATCCATCCAATGCATCTTGTTAACATCAACACCAATAGCAAAATTTCTCTTCTCGGGATCGACGATAATTTTATCCAAATATTTTTTACTCAAGTCATTAAATATCATCAATGCCTGATTAAAAGACATGGTGCTGGAAAGTGACACAATTTCTTCGGGAGCAGAATATGCTTGTCTGAACTCTTTAGATTGTCGGGTTTGCGACAAAACCAATGAACCTGAAAGCATAACCAGTAGGAAACCAAGAAAAATAATTCTAATTTTCATATTTAACTCACTTAATTAATTTTTTTATCAAATCTCATTTCCAATTTAAATTTTTCAACAATACCGCCCTTATTGAGCACAAATTCTACAAAATTTTGCTTATGGTGAATTTTACTCAAGTAACCAAGATAAACCTCGTCCCCTTCTCTCAATACATGTATCTTGCCATTATTATCGGAAACCATTGCTCTATCGGGAAGCAGCGCTTTTAATGATGCCCGCTCAACAACCAATAAATTTTTATGATTCGCCGGTATATTGCTGTAAATGTAGGGATGAAAAGGACTGGACGGTCTTTTCACACGAACATCCGCAAGTGTTCGCCTAATCTCAGGCAGATTTTCCACATTTGCATAAAGTGCCCACAATTCCATTTCGAACGGAACCGTGATTTCTCTAACACCTGTATTTTCATCCTTATCTTCAACCATATGCATCTTCAATTTATTGATTTTGTAAAATTCCGGCCCGTTTTCCAGATAAGAAATAAATCGATAAAGACGGTAGAACGAACCTTCTCCTTTTACCCTGTAAATATTATAATGAAAACCTTTGGTTTTCTTTTCTCCGCTGTAGAACAAATTAAATTCTAACAATCCACTGTACTTTAAAATTGTATTTAGATAGTTATATGTAGCTGCCGGTGTTACGGTTGAATTTACTTTCTTATCGAGCTTCTTTAATTTTTCTTCTTCTTCTTTAATGACTTCCTCTAACTTGTAAAATTCCTGCTCAATACCATCCAGGGCGCTAATCTGCTTTTTCAACTCTTGTATATTGTCATTCAGTTTATTTATTTTTCCAGGATGGTGGAAAAATATAATATATCCACTGATTAAAGAAATAAATGCCACCAATCCAGCAAGTACCAAAATATTTCGCATTTTGTATGTCATTAAAACTCTCCAATTATTCAGTTTTGGGTAAATCCGCATCCATCTCAAAATAATAAACGGTTCTATTCCGGATTTCCTGAAATTCGACCTTTTTAAGCGCTCCACTTCCAATTGAACCGGACAATTGCGGTATTCGATTTCTGTAGACCGAATAGCCTTTCAAAGTGGCTCTATCCGCACTTCTCTGGTTAACATCAGTGATCCAGATATAGCCGATTCTTTTTGATTCTTTACTCAATCTGTTTAGAAACGAGCTCCAGGTTTTTAATCCGGCAGACATTTCATCCACCACACCAAATGCATTTTGATAATTAATCAGTTTTTCTTTTTTTGCATTAACTTTTGTCTCAATTTCCTGTAAATGGACTAATTCCTGTTGATGAAAGGTTTGTTGAGTTTCCAATTGAGTAATGAGCCGCCGTTGTTCCCCAATCTTCAGGGTAGAGAAAAAGGCGATTGCAGGTAACAAGAAAAGTAATATGGTACCCGCAAAACCAAGTTTAAATTTCTTCTGACCCTCTTCAATTTGGGCAGGAAGCAAATTAATATCATAAACGAATTCCTTGCCTTCATGTAAAATCCGCCAGGCGCTGCCAATAGCCACTGCAAACCTTGATATTAACGGTTCTGTACCAATGACATCCAAATTTCCCATCTTGATGTAGTCAACATTAATTTCTGTGGGAAGCTGACCCTCCAAGAAAGATTTTAAGCTGACTTCGTAAGCTTCACCGGTTAAAATAATATTCTGAATCTGTGGTAAATTTAAGTTATCCTGTTCCAGTAAAATCCTGCTGTAAATGGTATTGGTAATATTCTCAGAATCCAAACCGGCACCAATTATGTAAGAAATGGTGTAAATTTGATTTCCTTTTAAGAAAATTAACCGGCTAAATTCATTTCCGAGATAGACAATTACCGTGATCTCATTTTCACCGAATTCATAATTCGCATTCACTAAATTAACTAATGCCGATTCGGAGCTTTCAACAAACGAAATCACCGGAATTCGGGTGGTGCGTTCATGGTGAAGATATTCAAGTAAATTGAGGACATTGACTTCATTGTCTCGTAAAATACCCATCAAGCGACCGTCTTTCAAACGCACAATTTGCAGTGCATCCGGTTGAATTTTTTCGCCGCCACCTCTTTCATTCTGAAGCTCTTCCAGAACTTTCTGTTTTAATTTTTTACCCTCCAATCCCCAATCCGTGGCATAATAGCTGTAATAGATTTGAGGCTCGGAGAGAGAAATTGCCAGCTTATTTTTCCGATTTGAATATGTTCTAAGTAAATGCCGCAAAACTTCCACATTATCACGTGCATCGGAGGTCTTATCATTATTTATCCAATGTTCTTCAGGAATTTCTTCTGTCACATCAATCGGTGCATTTTCTTCATCGGAGTAATCATTCAACACTTCAGTTAATACTTCTTCCTGAACTTTGACATTTTCCAAAGTTTTTGATAGTTTTAAAATTTGAGCATCAACCAGTTTAACACGGTTCTTCTTGAGAGAGAGACATGCGACATGTAAATATTGTCCTTCAACAAATAGACCGATTGCTAATTTTTCTGATAAACTTTTTTCTTTATCCATAAATTCTTCCCTGATTTATGAAAGTTTTAATAACTGCTTTATTCGCCTTTTATTATTTGCATAGCTAACTGCATTCTCCACGGTAATTTTTTTGTCGAAGTAGAGTGCGGCAAGATCCTGCTCTATGGTGGTCATTCCCTGATTACCACTTTCGTTAATCATCTGATAAATTTCACTGGTGTTATTATTTTTAATCGCTGCCCGAATTGAGGGAGTCATCACCATGATTTCTTTGGCAAGAACTCGTTTTCCATTTTTATCAGGTACCAATTTTTGAGAAATCACACACTTTAATATATCAGCAAGCCGAATTCTGACCCGTTCCTGCTCATTGGTGGGAACTTCTCCAATAATACGATCGATACTCTCCACGGCAGACGAAGTATGCAGGGTAGAAAATACTTTATGACCGCTATCCGCTACCTCAAGAGCAGCCATAATGGTTTCCGGATCTCTCATTTCTCCTATTATAATAATATCGGGGTCCTGGCGGAGTGCCTCAATGGTTCCTTTTTTAAAGGAAAGCGTATCCCGACCGACTTCCCGGTGACGGACAATACATTTTTTCGACTCATGAACAAATTCCACCGGAGATGCGATAACAATGATATGGGCATTTACAGAAGAATTATTTAAGTCCACAATAGCATCTAAGGTGGTGCTCTTTCCGGAGCCTGTAATTCCGGTTACCAGTATCAATCCTTCTTTGGTGTGAGACAAACTCAGATTACGGGAGACGTTGGGATGTAATTGATATTCTTCATATTTTCGGATTTCTTTACTAATTGCCCGCATATTCATGGAAAGTGCATTAAGATCGAAAGCCACATTTGCCCGGTTACGAACGATGAGTCCCTCTCCATTTGAAAATGTATATGAAAAATCAAGATTTCGGTTGTCATACAATGTTTGCATTTGTCTTTCCAACAAAACACTCTGGATTAAAATATCGAATTCTGTTAATGAAAATTGACCAAATGCCGGTACCGGTTTTTTTTCTCCTTGCACACGCAGCCAAATCATATTTTTGGTTCCTAATCCACCAAGATCAATGTCAGAAGCATCTACTTTTCTCATCTCTTCCAAAAATCCATTCAACAATCTACGCAATACCAATAAATGGTCTTTTTTCATCTTGCGTACAAGTTCGTTTCCGATAAACATTTGCTTTTCGATACTGAAAAGTGTTTGAGGAACTTGCTTTGCCAGTTCTTTTAAAACCTGTCTTGCTACTGTAATTTGCTTCGTTGTCATAATTTATAACGTCTTTAAATATTACTCCCACCAGGCAACTAATCGCGGACTTGACATACCCGGATAGTAAGG
>CAZVKP010000249.1:0-5729 GCA_964627635.1 uncultured Calditrichaceae bacterium
AAATGTGTGTCAGAAGAAGCAAAAGAACAAATTGCAAAGCTGGTAAACATTTCCAAAGCAGATGTAGAACAGACAGTATCTTTTTATCATTTTTTTTCACTAAATCCAACTGGAAAATTTACAATATATTTAAATAATAGTGTCACCGCAGAAATGATGGGGAGAGCAAAAGTAGCCGAAGCGTTCGAAGATGAGGCAGGGTGTAATTTCGGATCTGTGACAGCGGATGGGCTCATCGGTTTGTTTAATACATCCTGCATTGGTATGAGTGATCAGGAACCTGCAGCCATAATAAATGGGAGGATTTTCCCGCGACTCGCCCCATTCAGAGCAAGGGAAATAATTAAAGATATTAAAGCAGGAAAAACCATTGAAGAATTAACGGTTGAAGGTTTAGGCGATGGTAAAAACAGTTCTCCGGAAATTCAAGCTTCTGTCTACAATAATTTAAGAAAAATTGGCCCGGTTCTTTCATTGAACTATACAATAGGTGAGGCTGTAAACAATGTCAAGAAGTTAGATCCGGAAAAAGTTATTGAGATAGTAAAAGACTCCCAAATTCGCGGTAGGGGCGGGGCTGGATTTCCGACCGGCTTAAAATGGGAGCTTTGCAGAAAGGCGGATAATGACAAACGATATGTCTTTTGTAACGCTGATGAAGGAGAGCCCGGCACATTTAAAGATAGAGTGATTTTAACAGAAAGACCGGAGCTTCTATTTGAAGGCATGATAGTCGCGGGATATGCGGTTGGGGCGGAAGAAGGTATTTTATATTTGCGCTACGAATACAAATATTTGAGAAAATATTTGGAATCCGTGTTACAAAAGCTCAGTGAAGCCAATTTACTCGGAAAAAACATTGCTGGTAAAAAAGGCTTTAATTTTGACATCCGAATACAATTGGGTGGCGGTGCCTATGTATGTGGTGAAGAATCTGCTTTGATTGAATCGGCTGAGGGAAAACGTGGAGAACCAAGGGACAGACCGCCCTTTCCGGTAGAGACTGGATATTTAGAGAAACCCACCGTGGTGAATAATGTTGAAACGCTTTGTTCGGTGGTTAAAATTGTCAATAAAGGTGCTGATTGGTATAACCAGCTCGGAACGTCAGAGTCTACCGGGACAAAAGTTATAAGCATCTCCGGCGACTGTCAATTTCCAGGAGTTTACGAAGTTGAATGGGGATTTAGCGTAAATGATATTCTCGAAATGGTGAATGCCCCCCCGGCAAAAGCTGTTCAAGTGGGCGGTCCCTCAGGGCAGTTAATTCGACCGTTTGAATTTAACAGAAAACTATGTTATGAAGATTTGGCGACTGGCGGATCTATTCTAATATTTGGTAAACATAGAAATTTATTACGGGAGGTGGTTTTGAATTTTACCAACTTCTTTATAGAAGAGTCTTGTGGCTCTTGCGCCCCATGTAGATATCTTACAGTTATACTAAGAAATAAACTGCAAAAAATACTTGATGGATACGGTTTACCTAAGGATATGGATGATTTACTTGATTGGTCTAAAACAATGAAGGCTAATCGTTGCGGACTCGGTCATACTGCCGCAAATCCCATTGTATCCAGTTTGAAAAATTTTCGGTATCTTTATGAGGATTTAATTCAAGAAAACAAAAATCTTGAATCGGGCTTTAATTTGGAAGAGGCTGTTAAAGAATCTTGTGAAGTAGCCGGAAGACAACCAAAAATTATGTGAGATTTGAATTATGAGTACAACAATAAATTTTACAATCGATGGTAAAGAATACCAAGCGGAAAAAGGCACCTACTTACTGGAGGCTGCAAAAGAAAATGGAATATATATTCCGTCACTTTGTAATATTGAGGGAATGAAACCACGGGGTGCCTGCCGTATATGCACGGTAAAGATTAATGGTAGGCTAATGACTTCGTGTACAACGCCGGTGGTGGAGGGTATGGAAGTTGAGGCTGATCTCCCTGAACTGGATGAAATTCGTAGAAGTATTCTTGAATTGTTATTTGTTGAAGGTAATCATTTTTGTCCCTCGTGCGAAGTAAGCGGTTCCTGCGATTTACAAGCTTTGGGATATCGGTTTAAAATGATGGTTCCACGATTTCCCTATCAATTTCAAAATCGGGAGATTGACGCAAATAATCCCAAGCTAATAAAAGATCATAATCGCTGCATTTTATGTAAACGCTGTATCAGAGCAATACAAGATGAGAATGGTAAAAATGTTTTTGCCTTTAGCCGTCGAGGAAACAAGGTTGAAATCATTATTGATCCGGAAATTGGAGCACATATTACAGACGAGTTGGCAAATGAAGCGATGGAAATCTGCCCGGTTGGTGCGCTCCTGGTTAAGGGAAAAGGATACGAAACGCCGATTGGAAAAAGAAAATTCGATAAGTTTGCCATCGGTGAGGACATTGAAGATTAATTATACAGCAAAACATAAGGATAAGTAAAAAATGAGCAAACCAGTAATTGCAACCGCATCATTAGCAGGCTGTTTCGGATGTCATATGTCCATCCTTGATATAGATGAACGAATTTTAGATCTGATAGAATTAGTAGAATTTAATAAATCTCCGATAGATGATATAAAAAGTTTTACCAAAAAATGCGATATTGGTATAATTGAGGGGGGTTGCTGTAATAGCGAAAATGTGCATGTTTTAAAAGAGTTTCGGGAAAATTGTAAAATACTGGTCTCTCTCGGCGAATGTGCCATCATGGGAGGGTTACCTGCAATGAGAAACGGTATCTCAATTCGCGAATGTTTGGAAGAGGCCTATTTGAACTGTGTTTCGGTGGATAAAAACGATTCAAAACTCATCCCCAATGATGATGAGATTCCAATGTTATTAGACAAGGTTTACCCTTGCCATGAAATCGTAAAGGTTGACTATTTTATACCGGGATGCCCACCCAGAGCAGATTTGATTTGGGAAGCATTGCTTGCTTTGGTGAGGGGTGAGGAAATTCATATTCCATACGAAGCTTTTAAATATGATTAATCACAGGAGAAAATAATGACTCAAAAAATAACAATAGAGCCTGTTACCCGGGTAGAGGGACACGGTAAAGTAACTATTCATATAGATGACGAAGGTAACGTCATTCAAACGCGGCTCCATATCGTTGAATTTAGGGGATTTGAAAGATTTATCCAGGGTCGCCCTTATTGGGAAGCACCGGTACTGGTACAACGTCTCTGCGGCATTTGTCCCGTAAGTCACCATTTGGCTGCCGTTAAAGCACTTGATGTAATTGTCGGTGCAGGCCCGGCTAAACTTACCCCCACCGGTGAGAAAATGCGTCGATTAATGCATTATGGACAAATCTTTCAATCTCATACACTTCATTTTTTCCATCTTGCTTCACCCGATTTACTATTCGGGATTGATGCTGACCCCGCCATCAGGAATGTAATTGGAATTGCTTTGCAACATAAAGATTTAGCCGTTCAAGCAGTAATGATGAGGAAGTTTGGCCAGGAAATAATTCAGGCGACCTCCGGTAAAAAGATTCATGGCACCGGAGCTATACCCGGTGGCATTAATAAACATCTCAGCCAGGAGGATAAAGAAAGGTTTATTAACGGGGAGAACCCTCTCAATATTAACAAAATGATTGAATGGTCTCAATCCGCACTGGAATTCTTTAAAGATTATCATGCCAAGAATAAATACATGATTGATAATTTTACGTATTTTCCATCGAGTCATTTGAGCCTGGTTCGTGAAGATGGTGCTTTAGATTTGTATCATGGGGTGTTAAGGGCAGTGGATTCCGAGGGGAAAAAGATACTCCATGATGTCGATTACCGGGATTACCTGAATTATATTAACGAGGAAGTGCGATCCTGGACCTATATGAAATTTCCATATCTAAAAGAATATGGCAAAGAGGATGGCTGGTACACAGTTGGACCATTAGCACGCATGAATACGATTGACTTTATTCCCACCCCTCTCGCACAAAAAGAATTTGAGGAATTTAAGGCGTATACAAACGGTAAACCGAATAACATGCCAATGCATATGCATTGGGCACGGTTAATTGAAATATTACACTCGGCTGAAATGATGAGAGACTTATTAAATGATCCCGATTTGATGGAAGGGGAATTGGTGACAAAAGGTGAGAAAACAAATGAAGGTGTTGGTGTTATCGAGGCGCCGCGTGGCACCCTTTTCCATCATTACAGAATCAACAATAATGATCAGATCGAAATGGCGAATCTTATTGTATCTACCACCAACAACAATCAGTCCATGAACAATGCAGTAGAACAAGTTGCCACAGATTTTATTACCGGACGGCATGAGATACCGGAAGAAATGATGAATGCGGTTGAAGTGGCAATTAGAGCATACGATCCCTGTTTAAGTTGTGCCACACATGCACTCGGAAAAATGCCCTTACAAATTTCACTTTATAATGACCAGAACCAGTTGCTTGATCAGATGAAATCTCTCTAACGGTAATTTTTAAATGTTAATTCAGTTCAAAAAACGGTAAGCTTCTTGTTTACCGTTTTTTATTTTCAATTGAGCGATGTAAAGGAGGTAAAAAAATCGAAAAAATTCTAATCTATGGTTATGGTAATCCAGGTCGAGGGGACGACGGATTGGGCGCGGCATTTGTGGATAAAATAGATGAATGGTTGGCAACAGAAAACTTATCCAATATTGCAACCGATTGTAATTACCAGTTAAATATTGAAAATGTGGCGGAAATATCAGATAAAGATATTGTCATTTTTGTTGATGCATCCACCGAAGATATTAGCAATTTTGTGTTGACGAAGGTAAAACCTTCCGGCAAGGTCAATTTTACAATGCACGCCGTTACACCGGCTTTTGTAGTAGATCTATGCTCTCAAATTTTTAATAGAACACCAAAAACCTATCTTCTCCATATCAGGGGCTATGAATGGGACTTTAAAGAAGGTCTTTCTCAGAATGCGGAAAAGAATCTCAATGATGCAATTCGTTTTATAAAAGATCGATTAAAAGATTTAGAATTTGAAGGCCATGTTCAATCCATTACTTATTAACTGTAAATAAAATAATGCGATTTTATTACATAAATATTTTGTGCATTAAAAAACATAAATTTGTTAATTTGACAAAATAAATACCCACAGACTCAGCCAACTTTTTTAATCCAGGATAAATATTTAAACGTTTTCTGCGCCGTAGGCACCGGTAATATAATCCTCAAGATCGTCAATAGTTTGTTTCTGTTCAGAAATTATTCTATTGACAATATCACCAATGGTAACAACTCCCACCAATTCACCATTGTCCAGTACCGGTAAATGTCGAATTCGTTTATCTGACATCAATTTCATACATTCTTCAATTGTGCTCTCAGGATTGATGTAGTAAACCATCTTGTTCATCAAATCACCAACCGGTGTATCTTTTGACGTTCTGCCTTTCAGAACAACTTTTCGGGCGTAATCCCGTTCGGAAAAGATTCCAACAAGCTTTCCTTTCGACATGACTAATAATGCACCAATATCCTTTTCAGCCATTAAGTGAAGCGCATCGAATGTACTGGCTTCGGGTTCAATCGTCCAAACATTATGCCCTTTTGCTTTCAATAAATTATTAATGGTACTCATGAGAACAATTCTCCATCTTTAAGTTTCAAAATAATTTTTACACAAGCTTGCTTTTAATATATTTATTAAGATTATTAATTTCAATAATAATTATTTTCAAACTGAAAAAATGGTA
>CAZVKP010000250.1:0-5725 GCA_964627635.1 uncultured Calditrichaceae bacterium
ATTTCCGTTTGTTTTTATTGTAATTGCCTGTGGTGCAGCCAGTGGATTTCACAGTCTGGTGGCAAGCGGTACTACGGCTAAACAGTTAAACAAAGAAACCGATGCCAGATTTATCGGTTACGGAGCTATGATTGGAGAATCGATGCTGGGATTGATTGCAGTGCTTGCTACAACCGCCGGTTTAATGTCCGGTGATGCGTGGCAACAGCAGTATGCCAATTGGGCGAGCGTACAGGGACTGGGAGCAAAAGTCGCTGTGTTCATTCAGGGAAGCAGCACCTTCCTCACTAAATTAGGTATTGACCGTTATACCGGCTCGTCATTTATCAGCCTGATTGTGGTCAGTTATGCTTTGACCTCTTTGGATAGTGCTACCCGTTTACTTCGGTTTAATATTGAAGAAATCTCCGATACCTTTGGTTTGAGTTTTTTAAAGAATCGGTTTCTCTCCAGCCTGGCGGCAGTCGCCGCCATTGGCTTTTTTGCATTTTATGAAATTGATGGCAGACCGGCAGGACTTGCTTTATGGAGACTATTCGGAACTACCAATCAATTGTTGGCAGGATTAGCGCTGCTTGCCATTACGCTGTATTTGTTACAACGGGGTAAAGCGTGGTATTTTACAGGAATACCCATGATTTTTATGCTGCTATCCACACTCAAAGCCGTGTCTACCAATATATTAGAATTTTTTCAAAAAACAGAGTGGCCGCTGTTTTTTGTCGGTCTCTTTTTATTTTTTCTGGCGGTCTGGCTCATCGTGGAAGCCGTAATCGCAGTGGTAAAATATTACAAAAAAGGGGAAGTGATCTCATCATTGGATTTATTTTTTAAGGCTGAAACTAAGTAACATTAGACTTGAATTAAGTGATGTATTTTAAGTTTAAAACAGCTTTTTGCGATGGAATTGTTTCGTGTCTGAACGAAAAGTTCTGTAAAGCCCTTAAAAGGGCTAAATAGGTCTTTAAACAATTTTAATCCCCGCCATAAATGGCGGGGCTAATCCCATATTATTAAAAAATTTGCTTAGCCCCAGGCTTCAGCCTGGGGTTGGTTATTTGTCTTCGAATTCCTCTAAGAATTCAATATTTGTAGAAATCTGTTGAGCCTCCAAACCATGAACGCCGTAGGTGTTCAATATTTAGAGTTTGAACAAAAATTGTCAGAATATAAATTGCTCATTCAGTTTTATTGATATCTATTAATCAAAGAACAGTTTTTACACAACCTCTCAGTTCGGAATTAGAAATGAATATCTAAATACGTTATCGGATCTATATAATTAATTTACTAAGGGAAAAACCAAATCAAGTTTCTATTTAAAAGCATAACATTATATTGGATTAGTCCCTCGTGTGCAAAATTTTATGATGTAATTTATCTGTTCCGGTCATGGATTTATACGATTTAGTTTGACTGATCTAAATGGCGTGGCTAACTTTATTGGGTTAAATTTAGATGTTTAATTTTGGAGATGGTTTAATGCCCACATTTGGTATTATGGCTAACCCTCATAAACAACTGTTCAAAGAACAATTTTCCGACATTCTTTCTATTTTAAAAGAAGCTGGTGTGAATGTAATCTGCTCAAAAAATATTGGTGATTTTCCCGGTGGTAAACAACCAACTTGTCAATTCCTCGACGATACAGAAATCCCTCCTAAATGCGATATGATATTTGCATTTGGTGGAGATGGGACTATGCTTCGCACCATTCAAGTGGTGGGACAAAATGAGACGCCGGTATTGGGTGTAAATGTCGGCGGATTGGGGTTTTTAACCGAAGTACCTTTGGAAGGTTTTGATAAAAATTTCAGAACCATCGTGGACGGAAATTATCACATTGAAGAAAGAATGATCTTAGAAGGTGTGGTTGAAGGTCATAAGAAACCAATGTATGCTTTAAATGAATTCGCAATCGAAAAAGGTCGCTCCACCAATGTTATCGAAGTCAGTATGGAGATTGATGGTAAGGCTTTTAATGATTACGTGGCGGACGGACTGATCATTTCCACCCCTACCGGATCCACAGGATATTCACTATCTTCCGGAGGACCGATTGTTGTTCCGACCAGTCAGTGCATGATTTTAAATCCTATTTGTCCCCATTCACTGACCAATCGTCCAGTAATCATTCCATCGGAATCCAAACTATCCATGAAAATATATACCGACTATCCGGAAGTGATCATCACCGCAGATAACCAGGATATTCGGGAGGTTCCGAACAGAACGCAATTGAAAATTCAACAAGCACCTTATACCGCCCGATTGGTAAAATGTCCGGGAAGCGATTATTTCTCACTGCTGAGAAATAAACTAAGTTGGGGAGAAGATTTCCGTAACAAATTACGCTGGTCTCACAATCGCTGACAACACCTACTAATGCTACTCATTTCAATATTAATATTTCTTATTTACAGCACATTTGCAATCTGGTTGATCATAGGTTTATCAAAATCAAAGAATCAGAAATTTTCTCGAAATTCTACACCCAAAACTTATTTCTCCATTCTGATTGCTGCCCATAATGAAGAGAAGGTCATTGGAGAAACTCTCCAAAGATTATTAAACCAGAATTATCCGGAATCGATGTATGAGATAATCGTAGCTGCTGACAGGTGTACCGATAGAACAAATGACATAGTTAAACAAATGTCCCGAAAAGTTGTAAATCTCTCTTTAATTGAAATTGATAAAGTTGAATCCGATATTTCACCCAAAAAGAATGCAATCGGTTTGGCAATCCGTGAAGCCAAATATGACAATTTCATTTTAATGGATGCCGATAGCTTTGCAGACGACAAGTACCTCGTCACATTAGATAATTATTTTACTGCCGGATATGAGGTTATCGTCAACATTCCAAAACCGTTTAAAAAATCCCATATCCTGAACAAATATTTATTACCGGAACGACTTTTTGCATGGAGTATTGCCGCCGCCGGAATTGGCTACCGAAAACCATTTCTGGCATTCGGAACCAGTTGGGCGTATTCCCGAAAATTGTTTGATGCGGTTGATGGTTTTCAGTCTATTTTTAAATCTTTGAGTGGTGACGACGATTTATTGATTTACAGCATGGGAAAACTTGATCCAAAGATGGTGGTATGTTTGCAGCCTGACGGGTGGGTAAAAACGCCCCCTCCCGAATCCTGGAAAGCGTTTTTCTACCAGCGCCGGCGTCACCACTCTGCCGGAAAATTTTATTCCCCTGGCGTGAAATTTGGATACGCGACCTATCATTTAAGTCAAATTGCACTCTGGATTTTACCCCTTTTCTATTGGCCGGCCGTTTTTGCCTTAATATTAAAATTTCTCATTGATAGTTTGGTTCTTCAATTTTCGAGCAGAATATTTAAAGAAAAGTTGACAACACTTAATTATCTCGTATTTGAAATAGGATATTTGTTTCATTACTTGATAATTGCTCCTATGGGATTTGTTGGAAAAGTGCGATGGAAGGGAAAATAGTTTATAGATTTTGCCGCCAAAATTCATATTTGGATTGCACTCCAGATACAATTACTTTATTGCCTATCTTAGCCGAGGCTGATGCAGCAGAAAAGTGAGACAGAAAACCGTTGAAACGGTTTTGGGTAGATTTAGTTAAGTTTTCATTAACACCGGGCTTAAGCCCGGTGTTAATGGGAACCACCTTTGTACCACCGAACCGTTTTAACGGTTTCTTCAGAATTTTCTCTCAATGGCGTACAAAGAAAACCGGATATTACGACTAAGTCAGGATATCTGAATTTATTTTTATCCGTAAATATTGGAACATGAGAGTGTGTTTTTGAATAGTATAACAGACTTGGTCGAGCTTATGAAATGAGGATAATTATAATAAGTATTTGTAAATATTTAAAAAATACAAATCAATCCCAAATAACCGTATATTGCTAAAGCCTGCAAACTGATTGATTTTTAAAATAATTGGGACAGAATTTGAAAAGAGTTTTGTTTTTATTGGTTATTTTAGCAGCAGTTTTTTCGCTGCTCTATATTTTTGTTTATCCATTTTTTAAATCAGAGAGGGAGCTTATGCCTGATAAAATGAATGATGCAAAAGAGGATCTGAATCGTTTAATTCATGAAAAAAGCCCTTATTTATTGCAGCACGCACATAACCCGGTGGATTGGTATCCCTGGGGAGAAGATGCTTTTAAGAAGGCGAAAGAAGATAACAAGCTTATTTTTCTGAGTATCGGCTACTCTGCCTGTCATTGGTGTCATGTGATGGCGCATGAATCTTTTGAAAATGACTCCATTGCAAAAATCATGAATGAACACTTTGTAAACATCAAAGTGGACCGGGAAGAGCATCCCGATGTGGATCATTTGTACCAAACATTTGTGCAGATGACTACCGGACGGGGCGGTTGGCCGCTCTCGGTGTTTTTGACTGCGGATAGGGTGCCATTTTATGGCGGAACTTATTTCCCGGCCGAATCTCGTTATGGAATGATCAGTTTTCCCGACTTACTGCAACGGGTCATCGATCTTTACCAAAATAATCCGGAAAAAATCAGAAACAGCGCCCAGGAAATTGAGAGCGTTTTGCAAAATATGGACAATTTGCAACAAGCACAATCGCTGCCTGAAGCGACTACAGTTTTTGACAGTCTATTTGCCCATTTACAAAATTCCTTTGATTCTGAATTTGGCGGGTTTGGCAGTGCTCCCAAATTTCCGCATGTCACAGATATTGATTTTTTACTAAACCATTATCACTATACGGGTGAAGCCAAAGCGAAAGAGATGGCTTTGGTCACGCTACGAAAAATGGCGCAGGGGGGCATTTATGATCAACTGGGGGGCGGGTTTCATCGTTACTCCACGGACGAAAAATGGCTGGTGCCACATTTCGAAAAAATGCTTTATGATAATGCCCTTCTCATTCCGGTATATGCAAATGCCTATCGTTTGACGGGTGATGCACTTCATCGTCGGATTGCATTAGAAACAGCAGATTTTGTATTGAGAGAATTGAGAGATAAAAATGGTGGATTCTATTCCACTTTAGATGCGGATAGTGAAGGGGAAGAAGGTAAATATTATGTTTGGGGTTATGAGGAAATCAATTCAATTTTGGATGAAAAAGTTCGTGATTTGTTCGTGGACTATTATAATTTAACCCCGCAAGGCAATTTTGAGGAAAATAATATTTTAAATGTAACCGCCTCCCTTGAAGAAGTTGCACAAAAACATCAGATAAGTGAGAAACTGGCACGCGAAAGATTGCAGAAAGGGCAAAAGCGTTTGATGAAAGCGCGCAGCAATCGGGAGCGTCCGGGGCTGGATAATAAAATTCTGGCGGATTGGAATGGCATGATGATCTCCGCTTTGTGGGAAGCCTTTCAAATTAGTGAGAGGGAAGAATATCAGAACGCAGCGAAAAAAGCGGTTGAGTATATTCGTGGCAATTTTATGGATGAAGATGGGAGATTGTATCACTTCGTGAAGAATGACAATGATAAAATTGCCGGTTATATTGATGATTATGCCTTTGTAATTCAGGCAATGCTGGACGGTTTCGAAACAACCCAGCAAACAGATTATTTAAATTTAAGTATAAAATTATCAGACTATGTACTGGAATACTTTTGGGATCATAAAAATGGCGGATTTTATTTCACGGATGATAAATCCGATACTACCATTACCCGTCTGAGGCAAAATTATGATGCTTCCACCCCGGCTGGCGGGAACGTGATGACATTAA
>CAZVKP010000251.1:0-5715 GCA_964627635.1 uncultured Calditrichaceae bacterium
TTTACCCGAGACTAATCTCGATAGAAATCTTGGATTAACCGAAAAGCTTCGAAATCGAATACAAGAAATTCAGGATACCATTGGCGAAGATTCTGCCATTTTAGATCCACATGAACAAATAAATAGAGAAGCGATGTATGCCATTTATGAAAAGAGAAGTGATAAATTAAGTTTATTTGAAGATGAAGAGGACGAGTTTGTTGATTTGAATGAAGCAGAAGAAATGATGCGACAATTACGAGCTGATAGACCGGATGAGTTCGCTAGAATAACAAATTTGAGAGATGGTATCAGAACAGTCATGCCGTCAAATACAAAAGGATTATATGTTTTCTGCCAAGCTGGACGGTATCAACAACTTCTATTAGTCGATGGCGAAGGAAAAATTGTTACCCGCGACATTCCACGGATTTTGGGAAAGATAAAATGCGGTCCGGAATTATCTGGCAAATCCCTCCCAAAGGGGTATAATGCCAGGGTGATGAAAATAAAGCGTCAGTTTGCCGAGGAAGTAAAACATATACAAGCTGAAAGAGAACATACGCTTTCTCTGACCCAGGGCCAACGATATGTAATCCGTGAATTACGTGTTATATTTGGTAATGAGACAGATGACGACACTAAAGCTCAGATCAATATTCTGGACAAAGCATTTCGAGGAACGATCACGACAGCATTGAACCGGGAATTAAACCGACTCAGGCGAAATGGGGTTACAGGACAGCATCTATTGAAAACATTAATTAATCTCTATCATCAACACAATATGAAGGAATGGCCGGAGCGGCGGAAAATTGAAACAGACAGTGAGATGTTACCGAGAATAATTTGCAGTGAGGGATTCGATTAAACATACCTTAATTTAAACTAATTGGGAGGATTTTAAATGAAACAAACTGATGTCAATTCTGCCTTTGAAATCTTACTTGAAGAAGTTGAAGGAGTAGTCAACTCATTAAATGATGACGGTGCCAGTGCTTTCCAAAATGGTAAATATGATGACGCAAGACAATTAATTGAGGATGCTACCCGACTTACCAATTTCAGGAAACGGGTAAAGGATCTCCAAAAGGAATGGCAAACATTATTTGCATCCAAATCTCCTAAGAAAGCCCGTACTACTAAAAAGCATAAGAAACTCCAAAGAGATTTGCGAACCCCGGATGAAGAATTCCGAATCCCTGTTCTAGAAGGACTTGACGAATTAGGAGGCTCAGCTCCCATGAGCAATGTGCTAGATAATGTTGAACAAAAGATGAAAGAAAAATTAAACCGCTCTGATTATGAACGGCTTGCTTCTCCACCGCACGATTTCCGTTGGCGTAATACTGCTCAGTGGTGCAGAAATACACTGGTGACCGAAGGTTTAATGAAGTCCGATTCAAAAAGAGAGATTTGGGAGATTTCGGAGGAAGGGCGAAGGTTGTTAGAATCTTCTTAGGTCAGAGTTCACTTTTTACTTAAGTCATAAAAGCTTTATTCTCATAGAAAGGGAGGAAAATCGTGCTTTCAAGATTTCCTGGAGTTTCATGGCAAGATGGAATTGAAGGTAATGCTATCGATATTGCTTCAATAGATCATACACCCCTCAGAGTATTAGCAGGTCCTGGAACCGGAAAGACTTTTGCTTTAAAAAGAAGGGTTTGGAGACTACTCTCACAACAAACAGATCCTTCTCGTATATTTGTATGTACTTTTACCAGAACCGCAGCTCGTGATCTTGAGAAGGAGCTAAGGGAAATGGAAGTACCCGGCATTAATCAAGTTTGGGCTTCGACCATCCATTCTTTTTGTTTCAATGTTTTAAATAAAGCAGGTGCTTTTGCTTGGACAAATAGAACTCCCAGGCCTTTACTCAAATTTGAAGAACGTTTTTTATTAGAGGATTTAAAAAACAGTGAATTCGGGGGTATTCGAATTTGCCAAGAAAGAATGGATGCATTTAACGCTGCATGGGCTCGTTTACAATCTGAAGAACCAGGATGGCCTTCCGATCCTGTAGATAGAAGATTTCAAGATACATTAATTAATTGGCTCATTTTTCATAAAGCTATTTTAATAGGTGAGCTTGTTCCCTTAACATTGAATTATATCAAAGAAAATCCTCTGTGCGATGAGAAACGTCAATTTGATCACATTATAGTTGATGAGTATCAAGACCTAAATCGTGCCGAACAGCAACTGCTTGATCTTTTATCAGAAACTGGAAACCTTTGTATCGTGGGGGATGAAGATCAATCTATATATTCGTTCAAGTATGCACACCCCGAAGGAATTGCGAATTTCCAAGATTCTCATGCAAATACACTTGATAAGAGTCTAGATGAATGCAGAAGATGCCCTCATTTAATAGTTGAAATGGCTAATACATTAATAGGTTTTAATGATAGTAGAAGTAATCGTAATCTTTTAACAAGAAACGAAAATCCTTATGGCGAAGTTTTAAATCTTCAGTGGGAAACAATGGAGCAAGAAGCAGAAGGGATCTCTGAGATAATAAGACATAAAATTAGTTCTGGTCAAGTAGAGCCTGGTCGTGTGCTTATTTTAGCTCCCCGTAAGCAGATTGGCTATGCAATCCGGGATAAATTAAATGATATTGGAGTAGCAGCTCATAGTTTCTTCCATGAGGAAATCATTGAAGGAAATCCGACTCAATTCAGTGAGAGTGAAGCACAGAGAGTTTTTACATTACTGACTTATTTATCTAATCCTGAAGATAGGATCGCCATCCGAAGTTGGATTGGTTATGGAAGTCCCAGTCTTCGTAAAGGTGCCTGGTCAAGGATACGAAAGTATTGTGAAGAAGAAAATGTTTCTCCCAAAATTACATTGGATCGTATGATTCAAAATGAAATTTCAATTCCAAGAACCACCAAAATAATAGAAAGATATATAGAACTAACTGAGTTATATAATTCTTACCATTCATTAAGAGGAACCAATCTTTTAAATAGTTTATTTTCACAAGTTTCTGATTGGAGTGAACCATTCCGACTAATTGCTGAAAACCATTTTGGAACAAATGATGATTATGATGCAAATGATCTTAAGGAACTCTTGTATCAGTCTATTACTCAGCCTGAATTACCAACGGACGTAGATTACGTTCGTGTAATGAGTCTACATAAATCAAAAGGATTAACTGCTGATTTGGTTGTTGTAATGGGATGTGTTTCCGGCTTAATCCCACATCGTGATAATGCACTTGAAGGAAATGCCCTAAGAAGATACCTTGAGGAGCAAAGGAGATTATTTTACGTTTCAATTACTCGAACTAAGAAAATATTGGTATTATCTAATTTTCGTTATGTCCCGCGAAATTTAGCATATAGAATGCGAGTTCCCCTGGCTCGAGAGCGTCGACCTGGTTATTCAGAAGTGATTGCTTCACCATTCTTAGGTGAATTAGGTTCGTCCAGACCGAATGCAATTGCTGGCAAAGCATATTTACGTTCATTAGCTCACGTTTAGTATAGGTACCAATTGCTGTAACCTTTAACAATATAAATATTGTAGTAGCTGTTGCATCTATCACATATAGGAGAATATAAGAATTGTCAGATATTAACTATTTTGAAAAAGCTAAATTCGAGAAGCTACTAGATATGCAAGGCGGGTATGTGCTTAAATTCAGCAACAGAACATTCCAAGAGTTTATTGCCGATAGTGTTCGACGGGACATATATTGCGGTAAATATGATTACGCAAGTAATTCAAAAGCAAATTTATTGCGCAAATTCTGGGAAGTTGAACCAAACCATGTTGTAGGCAAACTACTGAGTGATCTGTTGGTAATGGCTAAAGAAGATAGTCCTTATGGTGATGATGAGACTTTATTCGGAGAATGTAACAAAATTGTCGATCGCCTCCGGCAGGGCGATCCCTATGAACAACTAGAGGAAATCGGGGAAGAATTCTCTGAGAAGGACTTGGATGTGCTGGTTCGGTCTATTAGAACTTCAATTGATGCTAATGAACCGGAAACAGGTTTGGACAGACTACATACTTTTGTCATAAAGTTTTTACGGCATATTTGCGGAAATAGAGGAATCGAAACCACAAAGAACAAACCAGTTCATAGCTTATTAGGGGAATATATTAAGAAACTAAAAGATGATGGCATAATAGAATCACAAATGACAGAACGAATATTGAAGTCAAATATCGCTAATCTTGAAGCCTTTAATAAGGTTCGGAACGATCACAGCCTCGCACATGATAATCCAATCCTGAATTATGATGAAAGCTTGCTGATATTTAATAATGTAGTTAGTTCTATCAGGTTTATTCAGTCATTAGAACGGAAACAACAAGCCACTGAAGAACCTGATGAAGATGATGATAATTTTATTCCGTTTTGATGTTGAATAAATTCAGATAGAATTCTATTTTGCTTGACTATGCAGGAGAGTATGAAAATTAATGGCAAATCCTGAACATGTAAAAATACTTAAACAAGGGGTGGAGGTTTGGAATAAGTGGCGGGAAGATAATCCTGGAGTAATTCCAGATCTTTCTGGTTGGGATTTAAGAAACATTGACCTTTCCCAAGCAAACTTATATGCTACAAATCTCCGCGGCGTACTCCTTGTTAATCACATGTTCCCTGGAACAAATTTACAAAAATCGGAACTTTCGGATTCATTATTATTTAGGGTAAACTTCTTTCGTGCAAGATTAGTAGGAGTGAATCTTTCTAAATCATTTCTGGAACAGACAAATTTTTCCATGACATCACTCACCAGTGTGGAACTGACTGATAGCACTTTGAGTAATACTATTTTTGGAGATACAAAATTAAGTAAAACAGAAGGTCTTGATACTTGTGTTCATCTTAGTCCAAGTATAATAGATGACAAAACACTCATTAAATCAGGGCCTCTACCTCTATCATTTCTTCGTGGTTGTGGCCTCTCTGATGAAGTCATTGAGTTTTATCAAACACTCTGGACAAAACCCATCCAATATTATACCTGTTTTATCAGTCATTCTAGCTACGATCAAGAGTTTGCCGAAAAACTACACACTGATCTTCAAAATAAAGGCATACGAACCTGGTATGCTCCTGAAAACCTAAAGATCGGAGATAGATTCAAGGATGAAATTAACTGGGCGATCATGATGCATGATAAATTGATGTTAATTCTATCCGCGAACTCAGTGAATAGTGAATGGGTAGCCGATGAAGTAGAAAGAGGTTTAGCGCGCGAAAAGAAAGAAAACAAACAAGTTCTTTTTCCGATTCGAATTGATGACGCTGTCATGCATTTGAACTTTAATTGGGTGTCAGCCCTGAGAAGGAACAGACATATTGGTGATTTCACCGGCTGGAAGAATCACGATAAATATCAAAATGCATTTAAGCGGTTGCTACGGGATATCAAGGTGGGTGAAAGGAAAACCAGCTGATGACCCACAGAGTAACAAAACACAGATGATAATTAGGTTGATAAATGTTAGTCATTCTTGTGTAAATTAGAGATTCAGGATCCACCGATATTTATAGAACAAATAGGGTGAGTTAGTCCAATTTATATATTGATATAAATTAATTTTATTTGTATAATATAAAAAAAAATAATGCATTAACCGGAAGAAATGAGAGCTGAACCATAATATAAAATAACATTATTATTTAAATTAACTTTTTTCTATAAAAAATTAATTAAAAGTTGATTTTTGTCGAAACATATAATATAATTTGAAGTAAAA
>CAZVKP010000252.1:0-5669 GCA_964627635.1 uncultured Calditrichaceae bacterium
GATGGATGCCCGAATCGGGGACTGGGTGGTGACGCCTCGCCAGGGCAAGGCAGTGGAAATCAACGCCTTGTGGTACAACGCCCTCAAAATTTTTGCGGAGTTGCTAAGCCACTTGGACCGCTCCACCGAGGCACAATCGTTTGAAAAACAGGCGGCTCAGGTAAAAAAACGATTTAACCAGCTTTTCTGGAATTCGGAAAAAAAATATCTCTACGATTATGTGGACGGAGATTACGCCGATGACACCCTGCGCCCCAACCAGCTTTTCGCGATCAGCCTCCCGTTTGCACTGTTGTCAAAAGAAAAAGGCAAGCTGGTATTGAAGGCGGTAGAAGCAAAACTATTAACACCGGTGGGATTGCGTACTCTGCCTCCCGATCACCCGGATTACCGTCCGAAATATGGCGGTGATCAGCATTCCCGGGACAGCGCGTATCACCAGGGCACTGTGTGGGGATGGCTGCTGGGACCGTATATCACCGCATTGGTGCGCACCAAAGACGTAGCGGGAAAACGGCAGGCGCAGAAAATATTGAACGGCATGGATTCCCACTTCAGGGAAGCAGGAATCGGCAGCATTTCCGAAATTTTCGATGCGGATGCGCCCCATACCCCACGTGGCTGTATCGCCCAGGCCTGGAGCGTGGCGGAAGTGCTGCGGGCCTATGTGGAGGATTTGAAGAGATAGAAGTTAGATTTCGCCGCTAAAGCTCAATACTGGACTGGCATTGCAGAAATAGTAGTTACGGTAAATTTTCGAGATCATTTTGATCTTTTGTTCTACCACTGAGCATTTTGTTTTTCTTTAAATCGGATGAACCAATAAAATTTACGTTGACGCTTTCTATTGTTGCAATTTGTCGATTTGCATAGCACTCATTGAAGTTTACCCCTGTAATACTGGTTAACAATTCTATTCTCAAAGGAGGAATGCCCATTCGAATTACTTGGTTTTCTTTCAGAAAAACCTCAGGGGTTAGATCGGGGCTTTCAAAACCAAAGTCTTTCAGTGTAGCAACAATTCTCTCCGCATTATCAGGATGAACCGCAATCCAAATATCAATATCACCAGTTGCACGAGGATAGCCATGAAAGCTTACTGCGTAGCCGCCGACAACAAGATATTTCACTTCATTTAAGTTTAGTAATTGAAAGAACTCTTTGAAGTCGGGCGGTAGATGGATCGTAACCATATATCATTTTCCGTATCTGTTCTAAAGCCCTCAATCTTTCTAAGGGGGTTCGGGAAAGCCAATATTCTTTCTCATCAGACTCTTCGGACAAAGTCGAGATTGAGAATTTACTTTTATCCATTCTGGATGTAAAATCGTCACTTTTCATAATATAAATATAAGATTTTGTTGAGCTAAAGACAATATTATTTGTTTGTAAAAGGACGCTGACGACCCTGAAATAGGAGGTGGGAATCGTCAGCATTTCCGAAATTTTCGATGCGGATCCGCCCCGTGGCTGTATCGCCCAGGCCTGGAGCGTGGCGGAAGTGCTGCGCTCCTATGTGGAGGATATGGAGGGAATATCTTACTGATGACCAATCATCACCGTTCCGGTATAGGCTGCCCTTCCAGCCAGGGTGCGCCGGCTTCTTGCAGGGCTTTCTCCAGTTGGGGCAGTTCCTTATCCCGGATTCGCTCCAGTTCGGCTTTCAGGTCGCGGAATTGTATTTGGGCAATTTCCAGGCTTCGTGCATGAGTAGGTGTCGGTCCGTATGTGGAGTTAATTGTCCCTGTCTTAGCTACAGTTAAACGGTCTTCAACAGTGGGTTTGTGTTTCTCGCCGATCTCCCGTTTGGAACGTTTTCCGTGCAATTGTTCATCCAGTTCCAACAGCGACTGTCGCAATGCATGTAACTGCCGGTCAAGATCTCCGGGCGCGGTCGTGGCGCGTGACAACGCCGTTTGTAACGCCTCTACTCGCTTCAAAGCATTTTTCAGCGCCTGGGTTGCTGCCGACAGTTTTCGCTGCATTTCGGCGATTTCCTGCCAGAATGCCACAGTTTCCTGCGGTTCCGCGCCGTCTAACGCACCTTCCCGCATTTGTTCAACTTTGGAGGACACCGGTTGGGATAATTCCGTGGTCACCCCATCCACTTCTTTGGAAAGGGTAACCGTATACTCCCCCGGCGCTGCCAACATGCCGCCGGGCTGCTCATCGGGAACTTCCTCATCAACGCGAAGCGCTTTGGTGGGGGGATAGCGTAAATCCCAGGCAACCCGGTGAAATCCCTTTTTGACCGGACCTTCCAGCCGGCGCACCACCTTCCCGGCGCTGTCTCTCACTGTCAACCAGATCATCGGCTCTTCCTGTTGGCGTTCCGCCTCTACTTCCTCCCAGCCCGGGAACGGCACGTTTTTGTCTTGCTCGATCAGCCTTTTCTCTTTCTCCTGCCGAACCTCCTTAAGAGTCTTCAATCCCTCTGCCAGGTAGTAAGTAAAAATTGCCCCAAAGGGCGGATTGGGAGCGGTGAAGTAAGCCGCACCCTGGGAGCCCTTCTCATTGAATCCCAATACTGGTCGCTCGATATACCACCAGGCTTTTCGGGTGGGAAACAGGGTCGCTTCCTGCTGCAACTGTTCCGGGGAGACATGCCGTAAGACGGTGTAATCGTCAAACACATAGAAGCCCCGGCCAAAGGATGCACCAACCAGGTCGTTTTCGCGGCGCTGGATCGCAAGATCACGAAAGGAGATGGTGGGCACCCCGCCGGTCAGCTTGATCCATTTGCTGCCGCCGTCAATGGTGAAGTAGATACCGAACTCGGTGGCGGCAAACAACAGACCGGGTTTTTCATGATCCTGAACCACCCGCCAGACCAGGGTGCGATCGGGAATATTCCCCCGGATGGATTGCCAGCTTTGACCGCGGTCCGTGCTCTTCAGCAGATAGGGGCTCAGATCGCCGAATTTGTGATTATCCAGCACCACGTACACCGTATTGGCGTCATACAAATCCGCCTTGATGTCGTTCACGAAAGCAGTTTTGGGCACACCGGGCAGGCTGCCCACCTCAATTTTGCGCCAGCTTTGACCGCCGTCAGCAGTAACCTGGATGAGGCCGTCGTCGGTGCCGGCGTAGATCAAGCCTTCCTGCAGTGGGGATTCCGCCAGCGAGGTAATGGTGTTGTAGTTGGACATGGCCAACACGTCCCAGGGAGAATCCCAGCTCCGGATTTTTCCCATAATCGGCAGGGTGATTCGTTCCTGATCGCGGGTCAAATCGCCGGAGATGGCAGTCCAGCTATCGCCGCGATTATCGGAACGCCACACCCGCTGGGAGGCAAAATACAGCCGCGTGGGGGAATGGGGACTGACCAGAATCGGGGCATCCCAGTTGAAGCGCTCGTAGTCTTCATCAATTTCCGGCTGCGGTTTGATATAGACGATCTCCCCGGTAGTGCGATCCACCCGAACCAGGTTGCCCTGCTGCCATTCCGAGTAAATGATATCGGGATTGCCCGGCTCGGTCGCCGGTTGATGCCCGTCGCCGAACAGGGTGATAAACCAATCGGCGTTGCGAATCCCGTGACGGGTGTCAGTGCGGGAGGGACCGCCCTGGGTATTATTATCCTGGGTGCCGCCGTAAATATTGTAGAACGGTTCAGCATCATCGAGAGCGACTTTGTAAAATTGAGTCACCGGCAGGTTGGAAACGAACCGCCAGTTCTCTGCCAAATCAAAACTTTCGTAAATGCCACCATCGGTGCCCACCAGCAGGTAATCTGGATCGTCGGCGCGGAAAGCAAGCGTATGATTATCAACGTGCTTGTGTTCGCCCTTCATGCGGCGAAAGGTTTTGCCACCGTCATCGGAGACTTGCATGCGCACATCTGCCAGGTAAATCCGGTCAAACTGATGGGGGCTGGCGTAAAGCTCCTGGTAATAATGAGGGCCGGTGCCACCGGCAACCGCCTCGGAGCGCTTCTCCCAGGTGGCACCGCGATTGGTGGAGCGATACACCCCGCCGCTGCGACGGTCCAGCTCGATAGCGGCATAGAGCACATCGGGTCTCTGCGGGGAAATAGCTAAGCCGATCTTGCCCATATTGGATTTTGGCAGTCCTTTAGTCAGTTTTTCCCATGTTTCGCCGCCATCACTGGAACGATGCAGCCCCGAACCGGGTCCGCCGCCCATGTAAGCCGCCACATTGCGGTGCCGCTGCCAGGTGGCTGCGTAGAGCCAGTCCGGATCGCGGGGATCGATCACGATATCGGTAACGCCCACCCATTCGTCGTCGCCCAGTGTCTTTTTCCAATGACGACCGCCATCGGTGGATTTATAGAGCCCCCGGTCTCCCCCTTTCGACCACAGCGGTCCCTGGGCTGCCACCCAGATGATGTCGGAATTTTCCGGGTGCACGATAATTTTGGATATGTGATGGGAATTCTTCAATCCCAGGTTCTCCCAATTGGCGCCGTCATCGCGGCTGCGATAGATGCCGTCACCGTAACCCACATGCCGTCCGCCGACATTTTCACCGGTACCCACCCAGATGACATGGGGATTGTTGGGATCTATGGTCAGGCAGCCGATGGAGTATGAGCTTTGACCATCAAAAATCGGCTGCCAGGTGACACCGGCATTTTCAGTTTTCCAGACCCCGCCGGAACCGACCGCCACATACCAGACGCTGTAGTCATCGGGATGGATGGCAATATCGGCAATGCGGCCGGACATAAACGCCGGTCCCACACTTCGCATTTTCAGCCCGGCAAAGGTGCTATCCGACAGCAGATTTGATTGCTTCTTCTCCTGCGCAAGCAACAGATTGGAAACAGCGAGTAATAAAAATCCGATAACGATGAAATCGATTGATCTCTTCACAGTTTTGATCTCCATTAATACGATTCGACATAAAAAATTAAATAAGATTAACCAAATCTAAAATGTAAAATATGTGTTTAGGTGGAACTAAAACAAATTTTTCTCTAGTTTCTGAATACCGCTTTAAATTACATTTATTGGCATTGATTAACAATGGAAATTTCGATAGAACTTATCTTACATTAACTATACATTAAAATCACAAAGAAATGCAGCTTGAAAGTACACAAATTTTTAAAAATCATTATCACTAAATTTTTTCATTCTTTTTTATTTCATTCAAAATTCAAATTTTGAATAATACACATTGAATTCAATGGAATTTATTTCAACCTATCAATCTCTCTGATAAAGCGATAAAAAAGTCATTATAAAAAGATTTTTTTGAAGCGAATACACTTGAAATGAAAGATATTATTTCAGTAGAAAAATAGCATTAACCGTTTCGAAGAATGAACAAATATGCATTCGGTATACAACTGAATAGTGAATCTTAAGCAAGTCCAAATGGATATATCCTAATTTAATAGACGCAATGGTTGTGAAATGTTAATTTTTCATAGAAACGGCAAGATTTGATAATTGAACCTCCCGATGGATAATAAATCGATCTGCTTTTTATTATTTGCTGACTCATAAAAAAATAGGGGTTACAATTGTTTTCGTAACCCCTTGTTTTTTAATGGTGGCACCTCCCCGAATCGAACGGGGGACACACGGATTTTCAGTCCGTTGCTCTACCGACTGAGCTAAGGTGCCACATTAATCGACTGCAAATATATAAAACCTCTAAAATTTTTGCAATGTCAAAATTTTTTATATGTGACCTAA
>CAZVKP010000253.1:0-5661 GCA_964627635.1 uncultured Calditrichaceae bacterium
ATCACCGAATGCAGGAACGCGGTGCCGGTGAGCCACGGCATGAAGGAGGCGTTCTCCACCGGATCCCATGCCCAGTAGCCGCCCCAGCCAAGTTCGACATAAGCCCAATTGGCGCCGAACAGGTTCCCCAGCGTCAGAAAAAGCCAGGCAAACAGCGTCCAGCGGCGGGTGGTTTTGATCCATTCGCTGTCCAGGTTGCGGGTAAGCAAGGCGGCAATGGCAAATGCGAACGGTACTGCAAATCCCACAAATCCCAGGTAGAGGGTCGGCGGGTGAAACATCATTCCCGGATTCTGCAGCAGGGGATTGAGTCCGTGACCTTCCGCTGCTACGAATCCCAGCCGCTCAAACGGATTGCTCAGGAACACCAGCAGAAACATGAAGAACAGCAGGATGCCGGATATGGTGGCATTGACGTACGGCAGCAGGTGCCTGTTTTTGTTCCGGTTCTGCAGGATTACGATAGCGCCAAACAACGCCAGCAGCCATGCCCACAACAGCAGTGATCCGGCCTGGCCCGCCCACAAGGCCGATATGGAATAGAAGGTGGAAAGACTGCTGCTCACATTTTCGGCCACATATCGGATGGCAAAGTTTTTGGTGATCAGGGCGTGAAGCAGAAGCGCCGTCGCAATGCTAAGCACGACCAACGCCGCATACGTAGCCCGGTGGCTACTCTCCAGGAATTGCCCCAGCCTGTTTTTTATGCCGATGACCGATGCCACTGCGCTATACAGCGCCAGGACAAAGGCAATCGATAAACTAACTTGTCCGATTTCTATCATCTCGGTTCTCCTTTCTCATCATCATACATTATTCACCGCTGCCGGTATTGTATTTGGACGGACACTTGGCAAACAGTTGTTCGGCATCAATCTGTGTTCCCGCCTGGTTGACCTTTCCCTGGACAACCACCTGGTGTCCTGGTCTAAAATTGTCAGGAAGTATTCCGGTGTATACTACAGGGATGCTAGTTTGCGGTGACTTCATATCCTGCAGTAGAAAATTCACCTGCCGGGTGGCGTGATTGCTTTCCAGCGAGCCCGGCTGCACGATACCGGTCACCTGCACCACACTGGCGGGATGCACTTGCGGGGAATCGGGAATGTCTCTCACATCCAGATAAGCCATCATTGAGCTGTCCAGTCCCCGGAAAATCAGGAATGCTAGTGCCAGCACGATGATCGAAATGCCCAGCAAATATTTTCGTTTGTTCATAAAACAGTCCTTTCTTTTAATGGATTATTGGAGTAATGGAGTATTGCCACGGTGGTGACCGCTTACCCGGGAGTATTGGAAAGACATTGTCTGAGATACAATCAATTCCCCTTTCCCTATAAAAATTTCATTTCTCATTAAATAATCTGCCATCCTCTGCCCCTTATACCTTATACCTTTATACCCTTATTCCCCAAGCTATTGCGCAATCATGCCTCCGAATCCCATGAACGCCAGGGCAAGGATGCCGGCAATGATAAGGGTGATGGGGCCGCCTTTGAATGGTTCCGGCACGTCGGCGAAATCCAACCGTTCCCGGATGCCGGCCATAATGACCAGGGCCAGGGTGAATCCGATACCGGCGCCAAACCCAAAGACCAGCGCCTCAATAAAACCGTAATCCCGCAGCACCATGAACAGGGCCAGTCCCAGGATAGCACAATTGGTGGTGATCAGCGGCAGATAAATCCCCAGCGCTTTGTAGAGCGTGGGGATCACTTTGTTCAGGAACATCTCCACAAACTGCACCAGGGAGGCAATCACCAGGATGAAGGAGACGTATTCCAGATACTCGATATTCAGCGGAACAAGGATCAGATGATAAATCACCCAGGTGACTCCGGCGGTAATGGTCATTACGAAGGTGGTTGCCATGCCCATGCCGATTGCTGAATCGAGACGGCTGGACACACCCAGAAAAGGGCATATTCCCAGGAAATAGCTCAGTACGAAATTGTTGGTAATAACGGCCGCCAGAAAAATTAATATCAGTTCAGTTCCCATAACTGCAATACTCCATTACTCCAATATTGAGAGCACATGGTGTTCGTGTTCTGGTTTGCATGTGTTCAAGTGCTCTTGTGTTCATTCTTATTGGCCATCCCGCTTAATGCGCATGATGGTGCGCTTCCGCACCGGACTTAGAGAGATAATTCATCACAGCGATCATAAATCCCAGGGTAATGAACGCCCCGGCCGGCAGCACCATGATCACCCAGGGTCGAAACCATTCGCCCATGATCTGAAAATCGAAGATACTACCAGAACCCAGCAGCTCCCGCACGGCACCCAAAAGTACCAGAGTCCAGGTAAAACCCAGTCCCATTCCCAGGGTATCCAGGAACGAGACGCCCACCGGATTTTTGGACGTGAAACCTTCCTGCCGTCCCAGGATCAGACAGTTGACGACAATCAGCGGAACGTAAGGCCCCAGCGCTTTACTGATTACTGGAAATTGGGCTGCCAGAAACAGGTCTGCAATTGTCACAAAGGTAGCGATGATCATGGCGTAGCTGGCGATGCGCACCTGGTGCTGGAAGATTCGACGGAAAAAGGAAATCACAATTCCTGACGACACAACAGTGAAGGTAGTTGCCAACCCCATCGAAAGCCCGTTCACAGCGGAATTAGTAACTGCCAGGGTGGGACACATTCCCAGAAGTTGGCGCAGCACCGGATTCTGTTTCCACAACCCTTTGACAAACTCGAGGTTATAATTTGAATTTTTCAAAGCCATTTTATTCTGTTGTTCCTTTTTGTTGAATCTGCTTACGCACGCGGTCAATGGCGTTGTTCATTATATTTACCACCGCCTGGGAGGAAATTGTCGCCCCCGTAATAGCTTGAATCTGGTTGGGTTTCTGCGGCGGCTTATTCTGCACATATTCAATTTGAGGGTCTACTTTTAAACCCTCAAACTGTTTGCCGAATTCAGGAGTGGTGATTTTCGCTCCCAACCCGGGCGTTTCAACATTTTCGAGAATGGAAATCCCTCGCAGTGTCTCCCAGTTAGGCGAGATGCCGATCATAATCTTGATGATTCCCTGGTATCCGCCGCCTTGACCCACAAAGGCGTAGCCTGCCAGGTTACCGCTTTCAGTGAGTCCTTGGTAAATCTTGTCTGTCTTGCTGATCACTTCATATCGCTTTGCCTGTGGCAACACTTCCAAAATGGCTTTTTGAAGGGCAATCCGGCGATTCTCTTCGATGAGTGGATACGCATAATTTGCTATTAACGACAGGAAAAACGCCGATAGTCCCCCAATGACTAATAGGATCAGCATCATCTTGAAAGCCCTGCGTCTCACGAAACACTCCCCGGTGAATTTTTAAGTGAACCGAAAACCGCAGGACGGGTATACTGGTCGATCAACGGAGTGAGTGCATTCATAAACAGGATGGAATACATCACGCCTTCCGGCAGGCCGCCGAAGCTGCGAATAATGACAATCAGCAGGCCGATGCCGATTCCGAAAATCCAGCGTCCTTTGGTAGTGATTGGAGAAGTCACCATGTCGGTCGCCATGAAAAAAGTTCCCAGCAGAAATCCCCCGGACAGCAGGTGAAAGAGTGGATTGGCATAGGTCTCAGGTGCGAGCAGCCAGAGAATGGCGCTCAGGGAGATTGTCCCGGCGAAAATTCCGCTGATTATCCGCCAGTCCGCATAATTTTTAGCTACCAGGTAAAGCCCTCCAAGCAATATAGCAAAAGCGGAGGTTTCTCCCAGAGAGCCGCCGGTATGTCCCCAGAACAGATCGGCGTAGGCGGTGAGCTGGTGCTGAAATTTCATGGCAGCCAGCGGTGTCGCCTGCGTAGTGGCGCTAACCATTGTGGACGTCAGTTTCTCCACCGGCAGCGACCAGGTGGTAATCAGCACCGGAAAGGCTGCCTGTAGAAACGCCCGTCCCACCAGAGCCGGGTTAAAGATGTTGTGACCCAATCCACCGAAGACCATTTTTCCCATTCCGATAGCCACCACTGCTCCCAGGCCCGCCGCCCAAAGCGGGAATCCCGGTGGCAGGATCAGCCCCAACAGAATACCCGTGATCAGCGCGCTACCATCCTTCAGGGTTGAGGATCTGCCTCGCCATTTCTGAATCAGATGTTCGGTCAACAAACTGACGCCGGTGCTCACCAGCAGCACCAGAATCGCTCGGAAACCAAAGAAATAAACTGCAGCCAGAACCGCCGGCAGCAGCGCCAGCACTACCTGATGCATGATATGCGGGACCGATTCACTATCCTTTACATGGGGTGAAGAGGTAACAACAAATAATCTATCTTGTTTCCGGTTGTCTTTTTTCGACTCTGCCATATTTAGTGTTTAACTGATTGAACAATTACTCAACTAATAGCTTAAAATTATTTTCATAATAAAATGACCGCAGTGCCTTTTTATCTTAACACAGGTTTTTTTCCACAATTTCTGTCACCATAGAGTTTGTGAAAACAATATCCATACCAGACTTTTTAAATTTGGTTTTAATCTCGAATTATCAAGTAATTACACAAAAATTTAGAATATTATTTGGAAACTGGATTTGGAGAATATTCTTCAAAATTGTGGATTTGAATAGATAATATTCTACAATTAATACCATATCAAGTATAAAGCTGATAAAGTATAACAATTGTTATTGATCGAATTTCAATACTGTAAATAAGAAATGGAAACTCAAATTAATCTAAAATGGGAAATATTACAGATCCAGGGTGCAATAGCATTTAGATATCTATTTGAAGCATCGAATTTTCTAAACTCCGTTGAGAATTCCGTTGAGGCAATGGTCATTTAACCCCGTTCATTTCCCCAGTTATGCAAATTAATTCATCCTGAAACAAGTTATAAATGAAAACGGGTTGATCGTAATGCTGATCAACCCTCGGTAATTCTTTAATAATGTAAAACATTTAAACTAATTTTGCGGATTCCCCATCATGCCGCCTTTCATCATTCCCTTATGCATCTGTTGACCTCCCATACAACAAAAGTTTTCCCACAGTTCTTTTTGTTCAGAAGTTAAAATGGAAATCATCTTTTGGGCGGTTTCATAACCGGCGACTTTCAAATCTACTTTTATTCCGGAAATCGCCTGCAGGGTTTTTCGTACTTCCGAAGCGGCGGCTTTATTATCCAACTGATTATCCAGATCGATGCGCTTTTTCTCAATGTTGGCTTTCCAGTCAGCCTTGCTTTTAAGAAAGGCGGTCTGAAGTTCTTTAAGTTGAGATACCTGATCATCGGACAGATCCAATTTGGCTTTCAGTTCGGGAAGATGATAGATGGCGCGCATAAAGCGGTGCATTTCACCACCCATCATACCGCCGGACATCATTCCCCTGCCGCCCATCATGCCGCCTTTCATCATTTTCCCGCACATCGGGCACTTTCCTTTTGTGGCCTGACCACCCATCATGCCGGACATCATACCACCCTCCATCATACCCTTTCCACTCATCATACCTGCGGTGGTGCCAGCCTGCATCGCCTGGCCCTGGTCGGGATGGTGATCGGATTGCTGCGCCGCCGCCGGCGCCGTGAAAAATGCAACCAATACAATACTGAATACTGCGATTAACGATTTCATAACATACCTCCTCTATTTGGTTTACGTTGTGTCAAAAGTTTTTAATATTATAGGTTTTCAATTCTTTATATTTAAT
>CAZVKP010000254.1:0-5619 GCA_964627635.1 uncultured Calditrichaceae bacterium
TTGAAGTAAGTTGTTTTGTTAAAGCGGGGTCCGTTTATGTAAAAAATACCGACCGGTAATTTTTGAATTGTGGAATTAAAATAATTATCATCTCCACTTTCCAGGGTCATTTGATTTTGAAGGCTAAAGTTGCGCTGGATGAAGGAGAATACTTCATCAAATTCTTGTAATAGTTTTTTTGTGAAAGAGAAAGAGGTCTTTTCTGAAGCGTTATTTGAATATAGGACATTTTTTAAAAGAAGATTTCTAAGCTCGGAAAGTATCAAAATAATGTTTTTTTGGGATAAATTTTTTTCTTTTAGGCTTGGCAGAGCTTCATCCAAAATCTGGAAATGTTTATAAGAATCTTTTCCTTGGACAGAATCTAAAAATGTTTGGAAATAATTGAAAAGTTTTTCCTGGTTAATGGAACCTTTATATTGGGCGATATCCAAAATTTTTCGGATTTTCCCGAGCCAATCTTCAAATATTTTGGACCGATCCCGGGAACTAAATACTATTTGTTTGGGCTTTTGCTGTTGCAGTTGCGTCCCTGCTTCATTTATCATAAATCATCCCTGTCAAATTCATTGTTATTATTATCGAAACTTTACTAACGAACTTAATATAAATCAGAAATAATTGGTATTATTCCTTGGGCATTGTCGTTAAAAAATCTTTTTTGAGAGAGGAAAAAGTTTGAGCATAATTTGATTTGGTCAAAATAGGGAAATAATTTTGGAATGCGCATTGATGGGGTTTATTCCAATTGTGGTTTCATCCGAGAGAACAATTCCATTAATATCTTGTTTCAAAATATGATAAAAATGAACGACTTCACTTCTGGTAGGTTCATTATGATACGTGAGGTGGTGAAATACCTGACCGGCAATAAAAAGTGGTGTTTGGTGAAGATGAGCGATTTGAATTGTCATATCCTGCCAGTAGCCCAATTCTTTCTGTGGAATTGCCGCTCCCAAATCCCCTCGGCAAAACCAGATTTCATTGGCAGTTTTAGAAATATCGAGAAGTTGTTTTAAAGCGTCTGGATGTTCGATTTTTGCAATAAGTTTAGGTGAATAATCCAAATCATTACAAATTGCCTTTAATTGTTCCAAGTCTGAAAGTCTTTTAACGTAAGAAAGTGCCAAGTAGTCTATTTCCAATTTCTTAGCTATCTCAATTTGTTTTTTCTGGATGTCGTCCAAGCCATTGAATTCCATTTCTTTATTTTGGATAGAAATTCCGCTGCGAGGTTTTAAATTTCCTTCTTGTTCAACTCTTGTCAGAACCCGGTTTTGAAATTTTTTCAAGATCCGTAATTTTATTTGACCATCTTGTAGATTTAAAATATCTCCTTCTTCTGCGGCTAAAAAAAAATCGGAATAGGGTAGGGGTATTTTCATATCACTGGTGCTATTTTCTAACACAAAGGATAATTGTTGCATTTGAGAGAGAGATACAGGAGCCGGAAAATCTCCAATTCGCACCTTGCTTCCTTGCAAATCCAAATAAAATTCAGGATTTGAGTCTGGAAAATTTTGCCGAACGTATTCCAAATAAGAACGGATATCTGAATCGGGGAGGTGAGACCCGTTTAAGCGAAAATAAAGTTGATCGCATTCCCGGCATTGTGCCAAAAATTGTGCATTTAAACTATTTGGCCCTAAGGTGCTTATGATTTTAATTTTTTTGGGCATTCCCAACCTGTCCATTATTTTATATCGTTACTTAATTGTCAGCAATTTAAAGCTTTAATTTTTTAAATGCATGGTTTTATCGATTTATTTAATGGAATTTAAAACGTGGTTCTATTCATAAAATTCATTTGATTCATATTAAGGCAATACTTACCTTTGCGAATTATGAAATTTAATTTATTGAAACATCTTGAATTGACGGGAAAACGTATTTTAAATTGGTTGATGCGAAAAGTTTTCCCAAATAGGTCGGATATCTCTATTGCTTTCCCACAAATTCAAAAAATTCTGATTCTGCGGCTGGATCAGCGAATTGGTAATGGTATCCTTCTCTTACCTTTGTTTAAGGCAATAAAAGTTAGCAAACCGGATTGTGAACTTCACTTACTAATTCATCACCCGGTAGCACATATTTTTCAAAAATATACCTCTGGACTTATAGATACATTTTACCCCTATCATCAAAAAGAGTTGCTTCATAATCCTTTAAAATTGTTAAGCTGGTTGTTTAAATTGCGAAGGGAAGAGTACGATTTAATCATCAGCAGCCATAATCCTGATAACTTTTCATTATCTCAAGCAATCCTGGGAAAGTGGTGTAAATCCGGATTGCTGGCTGGATTTTCTCACGGAGACAGCCAATCTTACTATGATATTGCCGTGGAATCTCACACCAGTAAGCATTACAGCGATGCTCAATTAGATATTTGGAGACACTTCGATCCGGACACCTTACTAACCTGGGGAGGGCTTAAGGTGGATGGAGAGGAAGTCAAAGTGTTATTTGAATCATTAGATCTTCCTCAAGTGAATAGCCACATCTTGATCTGGCTGGGCGCCACCGGAGATAAATTTTTATCGCCGGAATGTGTTGAGTACTTATATGAAAAGATTCAGGAAATTTTAGGATTGCCAATTCAGTTCTCACTGGGTGAGTCAGATATTTCAATTCTATCCGCATATCCGCAATGGATAAAGAATCAAACTTTTATTTGGGATCGACCACTTGAAGATACGGTGTTATTTTTTTCCGGTTTTCGGGCTTTCATTTCGGGAGACACCGGACCCATGCACCTTGCGGTGGCACTGAATCTTCCAACCATAACTATATTTCGAAAAACCAATATTCATCAATATGGTTATAATGATGGAGTTCGGCATTTTTCGGTATCCTACGTTGAGAAGGAAGAAGAAAAATCGATTTTGATTGATCACTTACAAAAAATAAACAAACTGTTAACCCATGCAGATCAAAACGTCCCACATTCGCAAAATATTAATCATTCAGCTTAGAGCAATCGGCGATGTTGTATTAACTACCGCTGTTTTACCTGTGCTGCGAAACCATTTTCCACATGCTGAAATTCATTTCTTAACAGGATACGGAGTTGATAAATTGATCAGAGGTTTGGAATACCTGGATGAAGTATTTGTATATGACCGTTCTCAGAAAAATATTGTTGGGATTTTTAAATATATCAATAAAATACGAAGGAAAGATTACGATTTGGTAATCGATTATCAGGGAACCCCGGGAACTGCTTATTTAACAAAATTCTCAGGGGCGACTTATCGCCTGGGTTGGGAAATTAAGCGCCGTCTCTGGGCATACAATCTTTATTCGGATGCCCATCGAAATGAAGATTATGTGGCTGTTCAAAAATGCCAGGCTCTGTCTGAGCTTGGTATTCGGGAAACGCAGTCCGAAACTTTCGTGAATATTTCTGAGTCAAACATCAAAACCGTTCACAATTATTTCACAGAACTGTCCATAAATCGCAGCCGGTTGCTGGTGAATATAACTCCAAAGGGGAAACGTCAAACACGGCAGTGGTATCCCGAAAAAATAGCCGCACTTGCGGATTTACTTATCGAAAAACATGAAACAAAGGTTTTTTATAATTGGGCACCTGGCGAACTGGACTATGTAAAAAATGTGGCAACATTATCGAGGAATAAGGTTCATATATTGCCCGGTTGGCCTTTAGAAATTTTTGCTGCATATTTGTCTCAGGTGGATTTGCATTTTTCTTATGATAATGGACCCAAACATATTGCCATTGCAACAGGGACACCAACTCTCTGCTTGTTTGCCACGGACTCACCTGTTTTGTGGAACCCCTTGAATGACCAAAATCATCCGTATCTGCTTGCCGACGTACCTTGTCGCTTTTGTGGTTTACGGCAGTGTGATCTTATGATTTGTATGAAACAAATTGAGCCGGAAGATGTGATGAATAAGATTGAAAGTATGCCAGCAATTGAACATAAGTTGCTCAATGGACAACATTTGGAATGGTGAATTCAAATTGTTAAGATATGTGTTCGTTTTTAAAAAAGAGTTTTCGATTCAAACTAAGCTTCGTATAATTATATTGGCAAAATTGTGCGGAAACAAATTACTAAATAATTTCTATGGAAAATAAAAGAGTACATCAACTTTCTATCCCGGAACTTAGTCAGGGTATCAAATCCGGGGATAAGCGGATTTTATCTCGTGTAATGAGTATGGTGGAGAATGGCGCTTATGAAGCAGAAGATATTCTCAACCTGATTTTTCCGGTATCCGGAAACGGTTATCGTGTAGGGATCACAGGTCCACCCGGTGCTGGTAAAAGCACATTAACTTCCAAGATTGCCAAATCATATCGAGAACTAAATAAAAAGGTGGGCATTATAGCAGTGGATCCTACCAGCCCGTTTAGTGGGGGAGCAGTTTTAGGAGACCGTATCCGGATGAATGAATTATCTATGGATCCCGGTGTTTTCATCCGAAGCATGGCAACTCGTGGAAGCACGGGTGGATTATCCCGAACAGCACAGGATGTGGGAGATTTGCTTGATGCTGCGGGAATGGACATTATAATATTTGAAACCGTTGGCGTTGGGCAAGGAGAGTTAGATGTGGCACGAGCTACCGATACCACGTTGGTTGTTTTAGTTCCTGAATCAGGTGATAGTATTCAAGCGATGAAAGCAGGCTTAATGGAGATATCAGATATCTTTGTCATTAATAAAGCTGACCGTGACGGTTCTGAAAAAATGCGAATTGAATTGGAAATGATGCTCCAGTTACGAAACCCCAAATTTAAATGGTCGCCTCCCATACTGAAGACAATTGCAAATCATAATGAAGGTATTGAGGCGCTGATGAAAGGTATTTCCAGTCATCAGAGTTTTCTGTTGAGTGAAGGGGGATTTAAAGATAAACGGCATCGTCGTGCATTGGAGAAAATACAACATTTAGTACAATTGGAATTAGATAAAAAATTCTGGAATGAAAAACGAAGCGAATTACTGCAGAACAAAATTGATTTGGTATTGAATAATGAAATTTCACCCTATAAATTAGTCAATGAAATATTAAGTTCAGGAAATAACCTTGAATAAATTTTATTTTAAGCATTAAAAACCAGAATTGATTAGATGATGAAAAAAGATCAGCGTAAATTAGTTGGCAGGCGATATGAAGATTTTATTAAAAATGATATTTCGCTGGAACTCACTTTGGAAGAAAAGATCTGGCGGAATACCATTACCGATATGCGCTATCAGTCTTTAATGGACCGAAGGACGATGGTTCGTCGCGAAACGGACCGCGAACAATTGGATGAAAATTTTACGTTTCGCCCAATTACAACCCCCCTTGTCATAAATGTTTATGAAGACATTGAATGACAACAATTCGATTAGTTTCATCCTTCAATAATAGTCATGTAAAAAAATGAACTTTTTCTGAAAAGCATTGTAACCATATGCTAAACAATCAAAGGAAGTGGACGAAAATAAAATAGAGGACTGGAAAATTAGAGGAATTTTGAATTGCTAAAAAAAATAATCATTGTTACGGTACTGCTTGGTTTCATTGGTCTCGGATGGTCTTTGAAGAATGTTACTTATGAACAGGCAAGAATTTTTAAGAACGGCGAAGAACTCCTAT
>CAZVKP010000255.1:0-3128 GCA_964627635.1 uncultured Calditrichaceae bacterium
ATCTGCTGTAGAAACCGGTATAACTCGCGCTTATTTTTTTATTTTATATAGATTAATTTATTTAAAAAATTGAGGTGTGAGTTATGAAGAAAAAATTTTCTTCACCGGTTTTTTTATTTATTGCTCTCTTCTTTACAATTCCGTGCTTTTTGAATGCCAAATCCCTTGAACGTCCGAAAAAGGAATCAGTAGATGTATTGGAAAACAAGATTGTTGCATTCTCCAAATTCACTTCATTCAGTACGGCAAGAGAAACCATATTTTTTGAAGATTTTGAGTCTTCTGCAGATGATTGGCTACATGGAGATATGCGAGAAACAAATGGAATTCAGTGGCACACTGATACGTTTAACGCCTACTCGGGCAAATCCTGGTGGTGCGGACATCCGGATATTGGAGGCTATTTGAACAATTGGTACCAGGAATTAACCACTCCTGCAATTGATTTGACGAACGCTTCGAACCCTCAACTAACGTTTGTGCATTATTACGGAACAGAATATGATACTACCACATCACTGGAAGAGAATCCCTGGGATGGATGTCATGTAAGAATATCAACTGACGGAGGAAGTACTTATCAACTTATTTCGCCTGAGGGAGGATATGACCCTCCAGATAGCCTTTATGTGTGGGAATACCACATCGAACAGGTGGAAAATGGAATGCCCGGTTGGCATGGAACAAGTGATGGTTGGGAAGCAATTACCTTTGATCTCTCGCAATTTAGTGGTAACCAAATCAAATTAAAATTTATTTTTGCATCGGATCCGATGGTGGATAGCAGAGATAATGATGAATGGGTGGGATGGATTATCGATAATATCGAAATCAAAGATGGCGAAAATGTGCTATTTTTTGATGACGGAGAAGATACGGTGGTACCTTCACAATTGTTAACATCTGAAGGTTCGGGACTGTACCCACAAGGATGGGAAAAAATAACAAGCGAATATCACAGTCCAACCCATAGCTATAATTGTGAAGATGATTACAATATGGCAAACGTACTCATATCCCCGTGGATCCCTTTGCCGGAGACACAGGATTACTTGTATTTATCTTACTGGATTTACGCGGATATGCCTGATTTCAGCGGTGATGGGGAATCTCAACTGGAAGACTACTTTATTGTGGAAATTACCAGCGACGGACTAACCTGGGAAAAGCAGATGCATGATTACGCCCGCTCGTCTATTGGAGCTGATGAGGGATGGGTGCAAATTACACCTGATATTATATATAACGGATCACTCGATCTGGATTCATACAAAGGGCAGGATGTTAAAATACGATGGCTTGTAATCACCGATAACAATGATGACGGCGGAAGCGGAGCTGGTCTTTTTTTGGATGACGTGGAAATTTATTCTGAGTATAAAATGTTTGGGCCCAGGCAGATTATTTCTACTGAGTGTGAGGGTGCCCAATTTGTCAGCGCCTGTGATCTGGACAATGACGGTGATATGGATGTGATTTCCGTATCCGGAAAAGATGATAAAATCGCCTGGTACGAGAACTCCGGAGATGCTGATTTCGGAGATCAGCAGGTGATCACCACTTCTGTCAACTATCCTATGACAGTGCACTTGGGTGATCTGGATGGTGATGGTGACCTGGACTTGTTGACAGGTTCTAACATTACATATAATAATTCTCCTATTATAAACTATCCCGGTGAGCTGGTCTGGATTGAAAATCAGGGACAAGGTACGTTCAGTGAACCGGTCATTATAGATTCAACGGCATACTATCCCAATACAATCTCTGTCGCTGATCTCGATGGAGATGGTGATTTGGATGCCTTGTGCGCATCCAGGAAAAAACTCACCTGGTATCGCAACGATGGTTCAGGTCATTTTGGCAATGAAATTGAAATTTTATCGCCCCTTGAAACAAGTGGCGCTATGCAGACTGCGGACATGGATAAAGACGGTGATACAGATATTATTTTTTCCTATCCTCTCCCTGATGGCGATAATGTGTTTTGGTTGGAGAATGAGGGGGATGGCAGTTTTAACTATTATCATGTGATCAGCTCTGTCAATTTTTCTCGATCTCCGGATGCCATTTATGTAACGGATCTGGATCATGACAACGATCCGGATATTCTGGGAACCGGATTTTATTATAATGAAGATGATCAGCTTGTTTGGTTCGGGAATCTGGATGGCTCGGGATTCTTGTGGGATTCAAACGTGATTTCTACTGAGCTCGATTGGGCCTCGTCGGTTTACGCTGCTGACCTGGATCATGATGGCGATAATGATGTCCTTACCGCCTCTAGAGAAGATGATAAGATTGCCTGGTACGCAAATGGAGGATCGGGAAGTTTTGACGGTCAGCATATTATCACAACAGACGTGGATTGGCCTCTGTCCGTTTTTACCGCCGATTTGGATGGCGATGGCGATCAAGATGTATTGTCTGCATCATACAGGGACAATACGATTGCCTATTACGAGAACCAGGCAAATCCAACAAGTATCTTTTCATCGGATAAAGAAAATGCGGTTGCTCAAAGATTTCAATTGATGCAAAATTATCCCAACCCCTTTAATCCTGAAACGACCATTCAATTTTCCTTAAAAAAGACCGAACACGTGCTGTTAAATGTATTCAACATCATCGGTGAAAAAGTGGCAACTGTGGTAAACGCTTCTTATCCTGCAGGAATGCATAACGTAAAATTTGACGGCTCCTCTCTGCCTTCTGGAATTTACATCTACCAAATCGAGACCGAAACATTTTCCGACACACGAAAGATGATGATGCTAAAATAAAGAAATATAATAACATGAATTATCAAGAAATTAGACCGATGAGGAAAACAATTGATATATCTTTTTTTTGATGTTTTTATTAATTCTATAAGATATTCTTAAACAAAAAAAGGAGAAATCACATGAAAAGTTGTCCTATTTACTTCGTTCTATGCTTTTTGTTTTTTGTGGGATCGTATGGATACGCCCAAACAGAGATCGTTGAAACCCATGAATTTGGAAAACCTAATGTCCAATGGTATATTTATTCTTCCGGAAAAACATGGGAATTTGAGGCGGAAAATACCATGACGGTTGAGAACATTGAATTGAAATCCATACTGGCTTCTAATGGTTATACCCTCC
>CAZVKP010000255.1:3138-5619 GCA_964627635.1 uncultured Calditrichaceae bacterium
TTGAAGTCAGTATTGAAGACAGTGTTCTTGCCGAATGGGAACAATATGTGAATGACGTGCAGTATCAACCCTATTATCATTCAAAGGACGTATCATATTCACAGACGGAAGGGGATACGATTATCTACAAAATATATGGCTATGGAAGCCCATCAGGTGGTATCCTTGGACCTAACTATTTAAAATTAACTGGAACAATACAAGGAGGAGGTGAACCTCACATTGCTGTTTCACCGGACACTTTGTTTTTCAATGTGGGAGGAGGGAATTCTCGCTCAATGGAAATCTTGGCTGCTGAACACAATTTTCCATCTACTCAGAGGAATGACGAGCCGATTTTAAAGGTTAGCCCCTCAGGACAACGGATTCAGCTTTCTCCGATTAACTTAACAAAAATCTCTTCCTCTGACTGGGATACGCTGAGCAATCCCTTAGAACCACCTTACTTCTATCTTAAGGAAGAATACCATACCAGATATGAAGCCACAAAACTTATTCCCGATAGAAGCTGCAAGTTGGAAGCTATACGATTTGCATTTCATAATTATCAGGATAGTGAGAAAAGTAAAGACTGCAAATTCTTTATATGGGACGACGCCGGTAGCGAGCCTGGTAGTGACGTTTGGTCGGTGGAAGTACCTGTGACTATTCCTGCCGGAGGTTCCTACTGGTTAAAATTCGACATGTCTAGTGAAGATATACATCTGAATGAATTTTGGGTAGGGCACAGAGAAAATACTGAAGGGGCGCCCACGTCTCTTATCGATACATCCGGTACGCCCGGGTCAAATTATTACAGTTCGGATAAGGCTTCATGGCATGAACGGAGCTATGACTATCTTCAACAAGCAATCGTTTCTTACGAACTATCCAATATGGAGGGAGTGGCACATCTTACTGTGGAAAACTCCGGTAACGCTAATTTGCAAGTAACATCAATTGAATGCAGTCAAGAGTGGATAAATTCGGTCAATCCTTCTGACTTCTCTCTCGAGCCTGGTGAACAACGAAATGTAGAAATCCGTTGCACTGCAGAAAATCTAAGTAACGGTCAATACATGGGTACTTTGCAGATTAATTCTAACGATCCTGACACTCCGGTCTATGAAGTGCCTCTGGCACTTGAGGTGAATATTGTGGGTATAGATAAGATAAAAGAGGGAATGCCAGGAGATTACTCTCTGTTACAAAACTACCCCAATCCCTTTAATCCAGCAACATCCATTCAATTTTCTCTCAAAAAGAGTGAACACGTGCGACTCAACGTGTACAACATAGTTGGTGAAAAAGTGGCAACTGTGGTAAACGCTTCTTATCCTGCAGGAATGCATAACGTAAAATTTGACGGCTCCTCTCTGCCTTCTGGAATTTACATCTACCAAATCGAGACCGAAACATTTTCCAACGCCCGTAAAATGATGCTGCTGCGATGACCTGATAAGAAAAGCTGTCCTATCAAGTTTTTAAAACTTTAAAAGCGACTCATTTCCTTCATTTTTTGAACGAGTCGCTTTTGTTTATAATTCCTCACATCGATTAATATTGTATGAAAAACGGATAGCAAAATTGTGGAGAGATTAAAAATTTAACAGAAGAGCCGGTACAATTATAGAAAATAATTTTCAAGGTTTATGTAGTGTGCTAAAATCTCTTTGTTTTTATTGGAAAATTGTATTTTAAATTATTATATTGATTCAAAGGAAATTTAGTCTATGGGGAAAGCACATTACTCAATGTTTGTGATTTTTCTTTTAATGTCCTCTCTATATGGACAGATAGCTGATTCTACCCGGCAAAAATCCGACCTTATGGTTGGAGATCCAGCCCCGACTTTTTACCTGAAATCATTAAATAACGAGAAATTTTTCATAAGTGACTACGTGGGCGAGCCTCGCCGTTTTAATGAATCCCCTCGCAAAGTTGTTATCCTCAGTTTTTTTGCGTCCTGGTGCTTGCCATGCCGGAAAGAAATCCCAGCCCTGGAAAAATTAACTGCTCAATATAAAAAACATCAATTAGCCGTATTTTTGATCAATACGGGTGAAAATTTCGACACTGTTGTAAAATTTCAAAATGAAGAAAAATATCAATCCAAAATATTGTTGGATCATTATGGTATAGTTGCAGCCAGATATTGTAAATCCGACCAGGATGATAGAATCCATTTACCCCATACTGTGATTATCGGGAAAGATGGTCGTATTCTATATTCTAAAAGTGGTTATCGTGAAGGAGACATTGCAGAACTGGAAAAGATTTTGAACGACGCTTTACCTTCTCAGGAAGGATAGTTTTATTGTAGGTTAAAATTATATTTCGCAGAAGTGAAATATAATTCAAATAAATTATCAATCGTTTATTGACAGGGGGTTAAAATGCGAACCTCAACCTACAAAACTATCCTAATTTTTATTCTCCTCTTAATTTTTCTTTTTACTTATCAATCTTATTCCCAAGAAAGAAAAGAAACATTGGCTGTGC
>CAZVKP010000256.1:0-5610 GCA_964627635.1 uncultured Calditrichaceae bacterium
TCTGATTTTACGCAGAATTCGCGCTTTAAGATTTCTCCAAATACTTAGAATTGGTTGTTTCCAGAAGAACTTACGCTCAATATTTTTACGATATTTTAACAGACCCTGCCAATTTTCCTTTCTGATATACCTTTGAATGGTATCCCAATTGATTGAATTTGGCAAATAGTTATTGATGTAATTTGCGATAGCCTGCTCAACTGCCGGAACTTCGAGCGCTTCTCTATATAATTTTTTTAAACGGCAACAATGATCCGGTTTAAACCGGCCTTTGTCAAGTATGCTATGCAATAACAAGGTAAGAAATTCATGTTCTGGAGCGAGATTCGGCGGTAGTCCATTCCGTCGTGCTCTTAAAAAATCCGAAGCTATATCCAATTGAAACCTTCTAATTTTTCTCCCATATCGGATTTCTGTCACCACATCAAATTTGATCCAATAACCGGACCGAAAATCATAACCAACAAAAAAGAAATGGGGAAAATGTCCCCACGGAGGTAATTCCACATAGCCATTATATATTAGTATTTCTCTTAACTTCGATAAATGGGATTGTGCTATTAATAAATCAACTTCGATTTTTTGAGCAGCATTTGGGAATCTATCATATTCCCGGAGTAAACAATAATCTATTTTTGAATCATTTAATGCTCTAAAAACATAATCTAATGTAGATTCCTTCCAATTCAAAAAGATGGAATCATCAACAACTGTCGACTGAATTCTTTTTGTTTCCATATTTAGGCGTTCCCATAATCTCAAAATCTTCTTCCATCTGTAATGTCCAAAACTTCATCTATAGAAAGTTGTTATTTTATTGCGCGTTTTGGGCACGTGCAAAAAATTCGAGGATAAGCTCTCCTTCTTTATCTGAAAGGTATTTCTTCCATTTATTAACAGGATTATAAAATGTCATCGCATTGATTTTATCTTCAAATTTCTGATACCATCTAAGACCGCAGAACTTAAATAGATCTTGCAGACAACTAATGGGCTCTGTAATTAGATTCTCATATTGTATTTCATAACAACGGTCCTTAAACATTTCGATATTTTTGTGAATATCATCCAGATCTATCTGGATTTTGACTGCTGCCGAAAGCACCGAACCTCCTCCTAAATCTTCCCATGCAGAACGGTATTTTGCAGGTACCTCGCCCCATTGCCACTCAGAACTGTCTACTTCAGTAGTAACGTCCAACCACCCTGCCTGCACCCATGAGCTGACAATGGAGCGATGTTCGCGATTGAGAAAAACGAATTTTGCTTCCGGGAAAATTTTATTAAAATAGGCAATTCGTGACCAACCCGTGACTTTAATTAAAAATCTTTCCTTATTTTGGTATTTCAAAACCTTTTTGATAGCACTTCGTACCGGACTGATGCCATTTTCAGGAACGTCTTCGGCGGTTAGTGGTTTATCCCGCCTAGTGAAACCGGGTAAGTAATGTTCCCAGAATTTATAAGATTCAAAAGGCTTCGGAAAGAACGAGAGATGTTTGACTTTGTTATTAAAAATTTCTTTACTATATAAATTAGAAAATAATGATAACCACTGTTGTGTCGGAAAAACCTCATTAAAGGTTGAGAGCCAACCCAAGTCATCGTGTCGGGCAAGAATTCGATGTAGCATGGTGGAACCGCATCTACCGGTTCCGACAATTATGATAGGGTTATCCATTTTGATCATCTTCACTTCCCTCTATTTACGGATTAAATTACAATTAATAATTTTTAACCGGTGAGCAATGAGCAGAAGTTACCTTGACCCAGAGGCACGAAGTCTACGGAATTGGAAAAACATAAACAAAGCAACTCCTGCAGCTAAAATGAATTCTATCACTTCGTTGAATTCGGAAATTGCAAAATAGTATTCAGCAGGGGCATCAAATAAATTGCGATATAATCTCCAAATGAGCATTGGCAAGAAAAAAGGAATAAGTGTATAATGCGGAATAACATAAGAGAAAAAGACTTGATTTTTTTTAAAAAATCCTAATTTCAACATAAACAACGGTAAAATTGCGCCGTATGCACCAACAACCATTTGAAGCCACTTGAATGTATCGCCAACTCCGTATATGTTATGCAGATTCGTTTCTTGCTGTTTATTTATCTCCTCGAACGTTTCGGAAGTCTCCCAGCCAATTAATCGCTGTCCCCAACTAAGTTCCTCTCCGATCATAAAAATTAAACCAAACAGTACAAATAAATAAAGAGAAGCAATTATTTTACGCTCGTTTACCCACAATCGACTGAGAATATAGAAATTAAGAACAAATGCCGATATATAAATAAGAACCTGCATTGTTTCTGCAAACTGATCTTCCCCGGTGTACCATTTGTATGCAGGTTTTCCCAATAAAGCAGCAATAACCGCTCCTAATACAATCAGCACCGGAATAGTCCATATAAGTAGTAAATTGTTTTGAGAGAATCCCCAGGCATTGGCGCCATCGGACATTAATCTTTTTAAAGCCCCTCCTTGCTCATTTTCACGTAAAGGAATACTGTTTGGCAAGGTTGTTTTCATATCTACCCCCGATTAATTTATTAAAGCTTTTATATATGAAATATTCAGGAACTGGAGATCATTGAATGTTTGATTGCTCTTTCATTAATAGCAGCCAAGCATAATTTCTCAAGTAATGCTGCATTATGTGACCAAATAAAATTTTGTTCAACAAATTCACGTCCCGCCTTTCCTAACCGGTTACATTCATCCGGGTCATTTAAAAGTTTGACAATCTTAGAAGCAAAAATACCCGGATCATCCGTATAATATAGCGCCGGTTTTTTGTCATCCTCAAGGTTCAATCCATCCGATACTGCAGAAGTACAAACCACTGGCATTTCCATCGCAAAAGCTTCCAATACTTTATTTTGAATGCCGGAAGCATATCTAACCGGAGCAACAAAAACCGCCGCCTGCTCCAGATAGGTTCTAACATCTTCCACGAAACCTGTAACTGTTATTGCAGAATTCTTTTTTGCAGAGGCTATAATTGACGGTGAAGGATCTCTCCCTACAATCATTACTTCAAGCTCGGGAATGTACCGTTGGACAACTGGAACAATTTCATTCATTAAATATAGTGCTGCATCTTCGTTAGGACTATAATTCATCACCCCGGTAAATACAATCGTATTTCTTCGCGGCGAATAAGTTGTTCTTTTCCAAAATTTCAAATCTACACCAATGGGAACAATTTTAACTCCATTTTGATTGCCGAGAATTGCATTGCGGTCCCTGCGGGAAATAAATGCCAAATGGGGTGTTTTCTGAATGATTTGTTTCTCTATGCGTCTAAATTGTTGATAACGATATGAGAGCAAAATACGTTTACCGGGGTTCTCAAAACGCATCCGATCCCGAATTCGAAGGGATGTTGCATCGCAAAAATCAATAACAATTGGTAAGTCTTTCCAATCTTCAATCACCGGAAAAACAGATTTACCGTGAAACAGAACCAGGTCGTAACTGTTCTTCTTCACCAATTTTAGAAAAGCAGTTTTCATTTCACCAATTGCACGATTCAATCTTTTAATCTTTTTAAGTTTTTGGTTCAAGGTTAAAAGATTGAATAAATTTTTATCCTCAAGATGAGATGAATTTCTTCTGGCATCAAATGTATAAATCTGTTCAGTGTATCTTGCCATTTCATCCATTGCCTCTGAGGGAATGTCAGATCGAATTAGTGTCAGGAGTGTGATTTCATGCCGTTTAGATAATTCACGAATAAAATGGTAACAACGGGAAGGTCCACGCACTTCAGGATGTTGAAATGCTGGTGTAATGTATAGTATCTTCATCCTTTTTTTTCTTATTTCTGATTTCATAATCATTACTTCTTTTTGTGTTGCTACTATTTATAAGTCCATAAACATTATTTGCCTCGATTTCCGATTGCTTATAATCCGCACTGATGCTCCCACCTCTTAGGTCGTAAATTGTGTTTTTTATTACTTGAAGATATTTATTTTCGCTCAGATCAATAGCCTCATCTCCGCAATTATAAAATTCATTCCCAGTGACAAATCCTTCACCGCCATCAAGATCAATGCCATCTTTAAAGATATCCCGAAAAATGTTATTCCTAACCAAAACTCTGCAATTCCGTAGATTAACACCATCCTTTCCGAATAAATTATCGAATCGGCAGTTCAGGATTTCCACCTCACTATCCACAGCCGTCAAAGACCCAAAAAAATCGATATTATTGACACGGGCTCTACGTCCATGTTCAAAGACCACGTTATCAAAAACTGATTTTTCAGCTCTAACAATACCAACAGCCCCCCATTTCAACCTAGGATTTTGAGCTGTAAACACAATCGGCTCTGCCTCTGTACCGCGGGCAATAATCGCCCGGTAAGAAATCAATGATCGTCCTGCTCGGAAACGTAAAGTTGTCCCAGGTTCTATAATCAAAACAGAGCCTCTGGGAATAACAAGCGTTTGGTTAATGTCATAACTATCTGCGCGAATGACCAAACGAGAGGGATCCTGCTGATCAATAGTAAAAATATGCTGGCTTCGAATAAATTCAGTAAGAGGTAAATCAACTTTTAGAGGAATCATCTCTGACCATGTAACATCGTATCCGGTCAAGCGAAACCAATTCCAGCCCGCTCTATCAATTTTATATACACCGCCAAAAAAAAGAATCATTAAAAACAACCAACTTAAGGGTAAATAGGCGGAGATAAATAAAGAAGGTTTTCTAAAAATTAAGCTTAGCAGGAAAAATGACAGGAAACAAAATAAGTATATAATTCCTGCCGCTAATAAAAGTTTATCATTAGCATTCAATAATAATTTTGCAGTGGCAATAATAAACAACACCAAAAAATTGATAAAAAAGAAGTTTCTCCAATAGGAAGTAAATTGCATCATACAATTTTGCTTATCATCTTTAGATTTATCTACTCTCTTCAACAGGTAACTTATGGAGACATAAGTTCAACAAACGCAGAGGTTTTTCTTTCACATAATTCTTTCTCAGCAATGTTACAGATAATATGAGCGGCTGTGATGTGAACCTCCTGAATGCGTGCGGTGTTGCGTGAGGGAACCTGTAAACAAATATCGACAAAATCTTTCAATTTTCCGCCATCCTGTCCGGTAAAGGCGACAAGTGTCAATCCTTTCTGTTTAGCTTGTAGTAGGGCATTTACCACGTTAGGAGAATTGCCACTGGTACTGATACCCAATGCCACATCTCCCGCCCTTCCCAGAGCTTCAATTTGCCGGGCAAAAATTCTGTCAAAATGATAATCATTGGAAGTAGAGGTTATGATTGAAGTATCTGTCGTGAGCGCAATTGCTGCCAGCGCCTGGCGGTCCATATTAAATTTACTTACAAATTCTGCCGCAATATGTTGTGAATCGGCAGCACTGCCGCCATTACCAAATAGGAGTAGTTTATTTCCCTTTTTCAAACAATTGATAATGATTTCTGCAATCTGTGAGATAACCGCAACATTCTGGTCGATCACTGCCTTCTTCACATTAATACTTGATTCAATCTCATCAACAATTTGTTGATTTATAATATCTGTTGTTAGATTCATGTCTTTGCCTCCCATGTTTGAAGTCCGTAGCGGTCA
>CAZVKP010000257.1:0-5601 GCA_964627635.1 uncultured Calditrichaceae bacterium
GGCAAAACTATTTGTATCAAAACTATTAAAAAATGCATTATTTAAGTATTGTTTCGAAAAGCGCCTTGTTGTGATTGATATTTATCCAATGTAATGCTTTCAGCGAAGTATGTTGAATAAAACGACGACACTGATTCTCATATTTTTTTTCATCTTTCGTCACAGACGAAATTTTGAATGAGATATCAGAATTAATCAAATAAGTTTTATGCCTGCCCAAGTGCCGTGAACCTTGCCATGCATCGATCATTTTTATGACTGCTTCTTCGCCGCCACGAAAATGCAAAATTGCATCATAGAATAAAGTTATATCCAGAAATGTGCCCCATTCATTTAAAAGACTTTTAATTATTTGCTTAAGCCAAATACTGTCATCATCAAGTTCCACCCATTGGTCATCATCAACCGAGAAATTAAAACGTTTATCCGGGGTAATTTTCGTGGATACGAAACGATGTTGAACCGAAGGTGGTGACATATTGATTAGTTTGGCATGATTTAATCCTGTTAACATAAGATAGTTAATAGTTTGTTTTTCGTGTTCACTATTGAGAGTCTTCGCTGTTTTTAGTTCATACAAAGCATTATTCACCAATAAATCCATGTAATAAACCTTAATGAAATCTTCGTAAGAAACCCGTAATGGTACTTCAGTAGCAACATTATCGTATCCTGCTTTCTGACAGCGGTATGCGAGTTCATTCTGATAAATTTTTTCATTCCAAAATCTACCCAATTCCCGTTGAATGGTGAACACTATTCCCATCACTTCATAATCGAGTAAATGAAAATCGTTATATGAAATGGGATTGGTCCGAAGACCTACAGAAATTGGCATTTTTTCAACTTGTTTAGTGTAAATTGTTTTGCCCTAAATTGTTTTGCTTTTAAGTATGTTCTGTATACTTGATTTAATTTACACCCTTCAATATTATCACTAGAAAGTGAATCGGAGAAACGGAGAAGGGGAGAATCGGAGCGCCTTCGTTCTCTACAATTCACCCATTATACTCCCTGTTCACCCATTCACCGTATCTCCGTTTCTCCGATTTATGAATCTACTGCAAACCAACTTCAACAACTTCCCTGGGAATTACGCTTTGCGCACCCGTGCTGCACACACCTTATATTCCGGCTCTTTCGATCCCGGATCGACGGCGTCGATGGTCAGCACATTTGCCATCCACTCTTCCCAGTGCCAGGGAATGAAGATTGTGCCAGGTGCCGGACGGTCGATCACCCGTGCCTCAATCTCCAGTTTGCCGCGCCGGGTTTCCACCACTACTTGTTCTTTATTCTCGATTCCCATTTGCCGGGCATCATCGGGATTAATCTCCACATACGCTTTCGGTACCGCCCGCCTCAATTCCGCAACAGTACCGGTCATGGTGTTGGTGTGCCACAGTTCTAACACCCGTCCGGTGGTTAGCGCCGTAGGGTATTTTGCATCGGTTGGCTCTTCCGGTCCTTTATCCGGTCGTGCCCATACAATTGCCTTTCCATCCGGCTTGCCGTAAAAATACATCCGGCGTCCCTGTTTCTTTGCAGCCGGCAAATCTTCATAAAGCGGATCACCTTCCGTATAGCGCTTGTATGTTCCGGGATGATCGGTACTGGGAACCGGCCAGGTGAGCCCCCGTACTTTTTTCAATCGCTCATATGTGGCACCGGTCAGGTCCATGTCCTTGCCGTCAGTCAAACTGATATATTCATCCCACATATCCTGCCCAGTTTTATATTTTTCGAATTCCTTTTTAAATCCCATTCGAATTGCCAGATCACGAAGAATAAAGGCATCCCAGCGGGCTTCGCCCTGCGGTTCAATCACTTTTTCCATATACTGGGAGCGACGTTCCGTGCAGCCGTAAACGCCTTCCTTCTCGCCCCAGAATGCCGCCGGTAGAACCACATCCGCATATTTGGTGGTCGCGGTGGGAAAGAACGATTCTGCCACGACCACAAACTGCTCTTTTAATCCCTTCCAGTATTTGCTGGCATTCGGCAGCGACTGCGCAGGATTGGTGCACATAATGTAGATGCCCTTAATCTCTCCTTTATTCAGGGCATCGAACATGGCAACCGTGTGTTTACCCGGTTTCGGCTGAATGTTGCTGGCAGGCACTCCCCACACCTCCGCCACCTGTTTGCGATGTTCTTCCTTTGCCACCAAACGGTGGGCTGGAAGTAAATGGCAGAGACCGCCGCCTTCTCTTACACCACCGCAGGCATTGGGCTGACCGGTAAGCGAAAAAGAGTCGCTGCCGGGCACACCGATTTTTCCGGTGATTAAGTGCAGATTGGTGACCAGATTGTTTGCCCACACCCCGCGGGTTCGCTGGTTGAGCCCCATTGTCCACATGCTCATGACGGTTTTGGATTGTCCGAACATTCGTGTGGCTTTTACGATGTCGTTTGCTGCCACACCGCTTTCCTTTGCAGCGTATTCAGGGGTATAGGTCTCCAGAAATTGTTTGTACTCCTCAAAAGTCAGGTCTTTCTCATTATCCTTAAAATTGACCTGATTTTTGATAAAATCTTCGTCTGCATAACCTTCTTTAATTAGAATGCGCGCCATGGCATGAAGAATGGCCAAATCGTAACCCGGTTTGGGGAACAAGTGCAAATCCGCTACCTGATCGGTGGGTGTTTTCCGCGGATCAATGATCAGGATTTTTACGTTCGGATTTTTGGATTTGTAGCGCACGATTCGCTCAAAAATAATAGGATGAGCTTCCGCGGTATTCGATCCGATAAGATGGAACATTTCCGCATTTTCGATATCCTGATAGGTTCCTACCGGTTCATCCAATCCCAGGCTGGTGAGATAACCGCCTACTGCGCTCGCCATACATAATCGGGGATTCCCTTCCATGTTGTTGGTCCCGATACAACCCTTCCACAACTTGTTTGCCATGTAGGTTTCTTCGGTTTCAGCCTGTCCCGAACCGTAGAATGCCAGTGAATCCGGGCCATGATTTTTTCGAAATTCATTGAATTTTTGGGCAACGAATCCCAGGGCTTCATCCCAGCTAACTTTTTGCAGTTCACCATTTTTACGAATCATGGGATGCAGCAGGCGGGTTTTGGCATAAATGGGTTTTTGCAGGAAAAATCCTTTGACACATAAATGACCATTATTAATGGTATTCTCTTGGTCTCCTTTTACCGCGGTTACTTTACCGTTCTTTTTGCCAATCATTACCCCGCAACCCACCCCACAATAGCGGCAAACGGATTTATGCCATGTGGTGCTGTCGGCAAATAATTTTTTCTCAGAGCCAGGTACTAAGGTAACACCGATGCTTGCCGCAGCGGCTGCTGCCGCAGATGTTTTTAAAAATTCTCTTCTTTTAAGAGACATAATGGACTCCTCTTATGTTTACTTTTCATGAAATTTTAAAGTATGTCCTTTGTGACAATCGAAACAATTGTCCACAGCAATTTGGGAAAAATCCACTTCTTGTGGTGAATGACATCCGACGCAGCGCTCAGTTCCCGGTTTAACATGAAACTCTTCTTTGCCGTCCCCATGACAGATATAACATCCGTAGTCCATTACACCATGTTTACTGTTTTTCCAATCACTAAATGCCTCAGGGGTCGCCTCTGCGTGACATTCCTGACAGCTTATGCTGAAATCCACATCCGGATGCTTTTCGTTAGTGCCGGCGAACAAGTGAATAAATGTGAGTAGTAGAATGCTTAAAATTGCGATTACCAAAATTTTAAATTTCATAATCGCTCCTTTTTTTGTTTGGTTGTTGTGTGAAAAACAGGCTAATACGTAAATACCAGCCTGTTTAAAAAATTAAAATTTGTAAGTAATGGTTGATTTTAATTCCCATGCAGCATCATCGTAGTTCGTGGAACCGGTGATTAAATATTTTGCAGCATCTCCCGGAATAAAATATCCACCACGCAGGGTAAAATTCAGTTCATTATAAATCTGATATGAAAACCTGAAATCGACTTCCTGTCCCAGGTCAGAAGCTGTTCTTGAAGGATCAGGGTTTCCTTCTGCATCCCAAGCCATTACATCCTGAGTCGCCATTATGTAATTATAGGAAAGGAATGCAGAGAATTTTTCAATGGGTTTCAAGGTACCGTTTACCTGAAAAATAGTTGTATTTTCCAGTTCCCGGTATCCCCGTACGTTTGGAGCACCGAGCCCCTGGGGAGTAATTCCCTCTTCATCCGGCATAATGGAATCTTCCCACACTTCAGTGATATAAAAGAATCCGGAGGTGCGCAACTTATTAACATTGCCCTCTCCGCTTGTGGGATCATCATCACCGGAACCCATGCCGAATACCGCGCCGACATCCAATTTATCTGAGGTCGCATAATTTAGGTTGGCGTAAATATTGAATCCACTCAGATCGCCATTGTTAATATCCCACATCTGTCCACCGTGCGTGGTGTTGTCAATGTCATCACTTCCGATGAGGTAGTCAGCTTCCCCCTTTACGCTCAATTTACCCTTTTTGTATTTTCCGGACACACCCAAAGCGGTGAGCTGGGTGACTTGAGGAGAAAAACGTGTTTTAAAGAATTGAAGGTTGTCGGGAACATACGCATTCATATCTGCAACACTGGCATCATTGTAATACATACCGTAAACGTTGTAAGACAGGTCAGCCGCTTTGTTCGCAAAGTCCAGGGTGAATAAATGAGCATCCCGGTCATCTGCCGCCGGACCAACAGCCACATCATCGGACAATCCATCCACGCCTTCGGAAACTTTTGCCCAGCTTAAGGTTAGTTTGTTTCCAATGACATTGTTTAGATCAACCTGAATACCCTCGTAATTATTGTCCACCATCAATTTGTTTCCCAGACCATACCACATACGACCAACCCGAAAGCTTAAGGGAGCATTGGGCAGGTTAAAATCGATGTAAGCTTGATCGATGTGTACTAAGAAGTTTTTGTCTTTAAAATCAAATAAACTACTTCCACCAAAAGCGCCAGATGGTCTTTCGACACTCCTCAATGCATTGTCAACGCCCCACCATCCTTGGGCGATGTCCAACCGGGTCACAAATTTTAGATTTTCATTTGCAATCCCTTGTAATTTAAATCTTAGCATTTGCACCACATAATTATGGTCGTAAACATCCTGGTCGAAATTGAATGCATGTTGAGATTGTCCCCATGCCGTATAAACTCCGTTCAGTTTAAAATCTGCTGCAAATAATCCGCTTCCGCAGATTAAAATGATGAGTAATACCGCCATGAAATGTTTCATAGGTCCTCCTAATATTGTGAATAGTTTATCATAATAAATTAAAAAATTTATAAGATTTATTTCACAAATATTATACCACAATTTTAAATTTTTGTTATCTCTATGAAATAACTAAACTTAAACTTGTTAACTTCTGGCTGTACCTGTTAATATATTGACGGTATACGGTCGCATTGACGGTATTTGGTTAATTTTTAGGCTTAGGCTCATTTACTCGGTCTATTGAATTTGATATTATGATTAATTCCTTAGCTCAGCTTTACTCATAATAATTGAAATCTATTTTGTTTATCTCTTATCGCAGAGAGCGCAGAGAGCGCTGAGCTAAATAAAATGATTAACTTTAAGCTTTT
>CAZVKP010000258.1:0-5592 GCA_964627635.1 uncultured Calditrichaceae bacterium
CTCCCCGGAAGCTCAAAGCCTCCGGGGAGATCAATTTATTCACCCTTTTATCTCCAGGACAAAATCATTTCGCGCCCTTACCAATCACCCGATAGTTAAATTCGTAAGACAGCACTTTATCCCATTTTACCCTGGAAAGCAGTTTGCTCCGGGTACCATCCACCGGTCCCACCGGTTTTCCATAGGTGTAAAACCAGTTGACTATCGGGCTGCCGGAAAACTTCAGCGTAAACCAGTAGCGACCGGGGGTGAGCAGCAATCCTTCGGATGAGAAATCGAAATCCACCCAGTCATACCCGGTGGGTATGCGGATAAAATTATTGGGCATTTTTGTACTGCTCGCTGCCGACGGTCCCGGTCGTCCGTTTTCATCCTCACTTAACTCTAACCACAGCAAGCCGTTTCCACCAAAATTGTGCAGTGCCAATCCAATTTTTTGTAAAATAATGGGTTCATCCAACACAAATGTCTGGGCAAACTGACTCTTTCCGGTGACGTATTCTGCTGTTTCCACAATAAAATTTCGACGAAGTTCGTTGGTTTGGTTGCCAGTACTTTTCTCAGCTAATCGGGAAGAGACAAAATCAAATCGTTGCGGGAATTCCAAGTTGCCATACTCAAATGGCAGCTCATAAGTAAGTTCACGATAATCCACGGGCACTTCAGGTTCCTCCTCGGGCTCAGGCTCCGGTTGGGTTGGTGGCTTCGGTTTGGGCTCGGGCTCAGTGATAACTTCCGGCTCCGGTTGCGGAGTAGGCTCTTCTTGTGGTTCGATTTCGGCAATGGGAGGTGTAATTGCCAAGAGTTCGGGAGTCAAAAGAAGGCGCCGGGGACCTGGTAATTTTTTTTCACTTAACAGCGCCACACGATCGGAAATGAAATCGGATTCAATGGCTTCTTCTAATTTGGGCTGCCGTTTTTCACTACCCTCTGTTTGAGACCAGCGCACCAGTCCATCCTGGACGGTTTCCTGGTTGTCCAGTCCCACTTCAATGCGGAGATAACGGTTGCTCACAAAAAATTCAGTCTGTTGGGGATCGAATGGAATCCAACCGATATCCGAAAAATACACCTCAATCCAGGAATGGCGTCCCTGTGCCATTTCAAAACTGTATTCGGATTCTCCTATTTTCACATCGTACGGTTTTTTCAAAGTAATGCCATTAACAATCCGAACCGGGATCCCCACCGCACGCATTAAGGCAGCGGATAAATGTGAATAATTTTGACAGTTTCCGCGACCACTTTGTAACGCATAAAGGGCATCGTATTTCTCAGGCACCAACACATATCGCATGTGATCTACCACAAAATGAAGAATCGACTGCACCGCTTTGAATTCGTTGCTTATCCCTTTGGTGAGTTGAAGTGCCTTTTCTTTAATTGCAGGATTATTCACCTGTACCTGTTCAGTGTTTGCTAAAAAAGTTTTCATAGATGGTGCAAGATTTTCGACAGGAAATTTCGCTTCACTTTGTAATGGTTCCAGTTTAACCTGGTTGCGGGTTTTTAACGACACTTCGCATTGCACGGATTGTGTGGGGACATCCCAGTAAAATTTTCGAACCAGGTTTCCTCTTGCGTCGGTTTCCTGTTCCTGCTCCTTTGGCGCTGGTTGGAAATCAAATTTAATATCGGACACGGTTTGTGCGTAAGTGGGCGAGGAAAAATTTTTCGGCACTACAAAGCTCACCATCAGTATATCAATCCCATCAAACGGTTCTATGGATTGCTCAAGCCGGTATAAAATTTCCGATTCCTGATTTCCGGTAACCACAATTTCCTGTGAAAACAATCCGGAATAAAACATCATGAGGATAACGATTAACCAATTTCTTTTCATGGCAATTTCCCTTATGCTGATCAATTTTTATAACCTTCAGGTATTCAAAAAAACGAAATGTGTTCAGCCAACCATTTTAAAAACAACCATCTGTAATATATTTAACCGATTTTGTTTTGACAATCAATTTTCCTGAATATTGTTGTATACCAATGAACCCATTCTATAGTGCCAGTCGCTGTTTGGCAAACTGAAAAGTAAAATCCACTAATGCTCCACCGCAGAGCAGTAGAGCAAGATTTAACAGAAATATTGTCTTACTCCCTTGATTTATCGATTTGAATTGTAAAACAGAAAAGCACCTAAACCCATAACTTTGAGGCGAGGCAATAAGACCTTCCATATTTCTAAACCTTATGGTTTCAACGTACTCTTGGTGAAACGAAAGGAAAAATTGTTACAAATCCACTATCTTCGGTCTCCCAATTTATACGAAATCCCACCCGCGATGACAACAATAAACAATGCAATCCCTATTTCCCCCACCGATCTCGGCAATCCGGGAAAAATGGGATAAAGCGAAGCAATCACTAATCCCAGAATAAAATACATGGTTTCTTTAGGATATTTTTTCAACAAAAGATCAATCAACTTTGCGAATGCCCAAATGCCCAGCACAATTCCGGCGCCCAGAAAAATAAGCGGGAATACATCAAATTCTTTAACTGATTTTATTACGTAATGATATTGTCCTAATAGTACCAATATGAATGAACCACTCACACCCGGCACAATCATCGACCCGCCGGATAATATACCTGCAATGAATAACTTGAATACCTTCAACAAATCCAGGGTGATGACTTCCGGCAGTGCACCGGATTTGGTCACATCAGGGAATGCCAGCGCCAAAAACATGATAAGTCCTGCACCGCAAATAAATGTAATACCCGCCGGTATAGTAAATTGCATATGGGGATGTGTTTTGTAAATCGCCGGAATGGAACCGGCAATTAATCCAATGAAGAACAAGTAAGTATAAATGCGGTAATTGTTCAGCAGATAATCCATAATCCAGGAAAAGACAATGATAGAAATTCCCGCCCCTATTATTATCTTTAGTAAAAAAAGGAGGTAAGATTTTCTTTTTAATTTATTGGTGATAAAATTTCCAATGGCTTCGATCATTCGTTCGTAAATACCCAAAACTACTGCCATAGTACCACCGGAAACACCCGGAATAATATTCGCAATACCAAATATGCCGCCTTTAATAATGAGTTTGAGATTTTCCATTAACCTGTAAACCTTTCCCGTTGAATGAGTGGTACAAACGATCGCCAATTCTCTTCATGAAATTCTAATTTATCGGCAGTTTTGATAATAATTTTAAGTTTTTGTTGAGATTTCTCACCCACCGGCATAATCAAACGTCCGTTGCAGTCCAGTTGCGATATGAGTGCGTCAGGAACTTCGGGAGCCGATGCTGTAACAATAATTCTATGAAATGGCGCATGTTCATTCCAGCCCTGGCTTCCATCTCCAATTTTAATGGCAACTGTGTGGTATCCTAATTTTTCCAGAAGATCTTGGGTTTTTCTTGCCAGTTGTGGGATGCGCTCAATTGAAAAAACCTTTACACCCATTTCTGCCAAAACGGCTGCCTGGTAACCGCTGCCCGTTCCAACTTCCAGAACTTTTTCACTACCTTTCAGATCAAGTGCCTGTGTCATTAATGCCACAGTTGTTGGATGAGAGATAGTTTGTCCGAAACCAATTGGCAAACTGCTTCCGTTGTATGCCTGATGTGCAAGTGCAGTTTCCACGAATAAATGGCGGGGTATCTTTCGCATAGCTTCTATTACCCTGAGATCTGAGATGCCGGCATCTTCCACATATTCCCGTACCATGTTATCGCGTAATCTTTCATACATGATGTGTCAGCTTCCCCCATAAATATCTAAAAATTAATGCGATAAAATTTAATGTATCGCGCACATTTCTGATAGAACTTTTTTGGTTTGAATAGATGGTTGCAATAGGTACAAAACCAATCGATATTCGCTTTTCAGCAGCGCGAAGGAATAACTCGCTTTCCAAATGAAACCTGTTTTCCCGAAGCTCAAGGTTATTCAATATTTTCTGATCGATCAATCGATAACCGCATTGGCTATCGCGAATAAGTTGCCCGGTCAATAAAGAGATGATGAGCGAGGTGAGGCTGTTTGAAACCATCCGGTGAAGCGGCATTATTTTGGGGCTTCGATTTCTGTAACCCACAATAATATGTCCCAAACCACTTTGATATTTTTGAATAAACGCCGGGATTTTTTCAGGAGGATGTTGAAGGTCTGCATCCATGGTTAAAATCACATCCACTGGTACGACTTCAGCAAAATAATTAAATCCGGTTTTTAAAGCAGCACCTTTCCCTTTATTTATTTCATGTCGAAGGACATCAACTTTTTGATTTAAATGATTTGGGATTTGTAATGGTGCTTTTGAACCATCATCAACAATCAAAATGGAAAAAGAGTAGTTTTGACAAGTGTTAAATATCAGATGAATGAGTTTTTCCAAAACATTATGATCACCGTTAAATACCGGAATAATGATACCAAGTTTTAAAACACGTTCTGAATTTTCTTTTTTTGAATCATTTTTGGAATTAGTAATTGAAAAAGAATTTTGTGTGGATTGCAATGAATTTCTCTTGAGATTGTTTGAATCAGGTAAATCTTTTGATTAGAAACAAGAAAGGGGAACCAAGCGATTCCCCTATTCACCTGTCGGAGCGACTGGATTTGAACCAGCGACCCCTACCACCCCAAGGTAGTGCGCTATCCAGGCTGCGCCACGCTCCGAACAATTGGGAATTTAACATGTTGTGCAAACTTTGTCAACTTGTTTTGCAAATGTGCGTGAATGAATGATGCGTGATCCGTGATGCGTGACAATTGAAATGCATCTGAAAATAATCATTGTCATGTTTGCTTTATCCGCTATAATCTTTTTAGCATATTTTCATAATCGGAATGAGATCCAATCCAAAACCATATTATTTCATCTTCTTGTAAAATTCCTATGGCGCGATAATTTATGGTAATTCTAACTGAATATATGGGGCGAGTTGAATGTATACGCTTGAAATGAAGACTTGGGTGATAAGGATTTTTCCTAAATTGTAAGAAAGTTTCTTTAGCTTTTTTCTTTATTTGCGTTAATAATGAGTTATAACTTTTCCAAAATTGATCTGTTGTTTTGGATTTCACAGTTTATCTACATCAAGCGATTTTGTTTTACCTTTACTATCTTCTTCCAACGCTTCGTCTGCAAGTTGATCAAGAAAATTCTCCGATTCGGCGAACAGTTGCTCCCATTTCTTTTCGGATTTCAATTCCGCTAATAAATTTTTTGCTAATACATTTTGCTCAATTTCAGGGAGTTTTGAGGCTTCCTTAAAAGCTTTTTCTAATAATTTTGTCATTTTTACCTCATTTTACATAAAAATTTCTTCATCCATATCTTATTAATTTACGTAAATAAAGTTTCTGTTAATTGCTTTTGAAGCCATTTCTGATTCGTGACGCGTGATCCGTGATGCGTGACAAAAAAATCACGAATTACGTATCACGAATCAAGTACCGGCATGGGAATGGTATCCAATAAACTCTCTAATCCTTCTAAATATTCTGCTTCTGGTTCACTCACAGTATAAGTTCTTTGCTGCGGAATCATTTTTAATAAAACCTAGGTTGAGCGATTCTATTAAAAATAAAACACCTTTTGGGTGTTTAAGATATTGTTTA
>CAZVKP010000259.1:0-5574 GCA_964627635.1 uncultured Calditrichaceae bacterium
CCAAATGATACTATATCTCGGGTAAAACCCGGATATTCTATTTCTTTCAAAATTTCTTTTATTTTATCTGCATTTATATTAGCCATAACAGAACTCCCTTCGTTCAGACTATTTCATTTATTTATTACATCACCCTAAATTATTTAGAGATCATAAAAATATGGCAAATTAATGTTCATATCATTAGAAAATTTATTTTTTGAATAACGTTGGGGTGGTTGCAAGTTAGATAAATTATATTTAAATCCTAATTACAGGGATTTATCTTTTAAAGGGAAAATGCTTTTTAGCATAGACCAGTAATGAAATAATAATACCCCGCCAATAATACCAAAACTGTCTGCCACAAAATCCCAGATATCCATATCACGCCCGGGAACAAAATATTGATGTAATTCATCGCTGAGGGCGTATAAAGAACCAAAAGTAATTGCAATTAATACATATGATTTTTTTATTCCGGGTGACCAATCCTGATAATAAAACGCCCTTGCCAATAAAAGTCCATAAAAAGCAAAAAAGGCAAAATGATGTAATTTATCCTGAAAATTGAAACCCAGATCAGGAGCGGTAAGTGTTGAAATTGAGGAAAGGAAAAAAATTAATATTGTCCAGAAAATTGCCGGTAATTGGTACCTCACAAATCCATTTCTAAAAATGGCAATCGCAGTCATCGTAAATTATCCCTCAAATCTATCCCTGTTTTTTGTTTAAACTAAACAAACTTTTTTCTGCCTTATCAATTAATACCATGAAAATTATGACCCAATGGAAACAATAAAATAACTTTTCTGTATTGCCTGTCTTGTGATGAAAATCGACAATATAATATCTGATGTTTAATTAAAAATTGTCTATGAACCGATAAATGGATTATTAAAAAAAAGTTACTTCTCTTAGCGCATGATTTTGTCCACTGTTGTATACCGGAGAACCAATTCTGTTTTTGAACTAACACCGTGATTCATCATGGTGTTAAGCGGCTTTATAATTTTACACCACAATAAATTGTAGTGTTGTTTTAATTTTTCCTTTATTCCCAAGCGCTTCCGGGTATTATAATTGCCTATACTTCAAACAATTAACAAAATAATCAAGTGCATTTATTTCAGATTTTTACCGGACTTTTTTTCTTTATTCAATGCCTGTGCGTGCATAATGATACCTTTTCCGTATTTATCCTGTATTTTATCCATTACTTTGTCAAGATTCATTTTTTTCTGATTATCCATATCCCACAAACTTAATTGAACTCCACTTTCTTTCACAAGATGCGAAACGCCAACCCCTACAAGACGTACCGGAAACTTCAGTGGATCGAATTCCGCTAAAAGCAGTTCTACATTTTGAAATAGTTCATGCGTAAGGCTGGTGGGGTGATTAAGGGTGTGGCTTCTGGTAAAGGTTTTGAAATCCTCGAATCTGATCTTGAGTTGAACGGTTTGACCACGAATCCCGGCCCGCCGTAAACGACCGCCCACCTTTTCTGTTAAGGCAAAAATCGTATTTCTAACAATGTCAAAATCTTCCTGATCCGTTCCAAAAGTTCTTTCATTGCTTACAGATTTTACGTCGCCCCGGGTTACAACTTCTCTTTCATCTTCTCCACGTGCCATTCGGTAAATGTGATCACCCATTTTACCATACTTTTGCTTCAATACATCCAATGGATATGAGCGCAGTTGTTTTACAGTTTTAATCCCAAGAAACTGTAGAGAATCGAAGGTCTTTTTACCAATACCCCATAATCTGGTTACCGGCAGCGGATCGAGAAAATCCTGAATCTTGTCGGGATGCACAACCGTCAACCCGTCCGGTTTATCAAAATCTGAAGCAATTTTTGCCACACTTTTACACGTTGCGATGCCCACAGAGGCTGTTAAGCCGGTTTGCGAGTAAATTTTCTGTTTCAACTGACCACCAATCTCATATTCATTTCCAAATAAGCGATAACTCCCACTCATATCCATAAAGGCCTCATCGATGCTGAGCGGTTCAACCAGAGGGGAAAACGAATCTAATATTTTAAATATTTTCTTTGAATATTCATGATAAATTTCACCGTGAGGGGGTGCAAATATTCCGGATGGGCACAACCGGTAGGCTTTTGAAATAGGCATAGCTGAATGAACACCAAATTTTCGAGCCTCATAAGATGCCGCGGCAACCACTCCCCGTCCTTTTCCTTTTTGAGGATCAGCACCAACTATTACTGGTTTCCCCACCCATTCAGGATGCATAAGTTGTTCAACGGACGCGAAGAATGCATCCATATCCACATGCAAGATTATTTTGGGCTGAGAAGAAGACATCAGCGTAATCCAAATAGAACCACTAAAAGGACTCCCCCAATTATCGCCAAATATAGATTTTTCCGGTATTTTTTCTTCATTTCCTCTTCTTTGGCAGCCGATCCCAGGCTTGAACTTCTGTATTCACCTACTGGCACGTCAAAATCTCCTTCAATCTTAAAATTTCTGGGCAATTGATCTTCAGCGAATAATCTCATATCAAAATTCAGTTTCAGATTTCCCGCGACCCTTTCATCCTTGTCACCGCTCGAAATATGTATCGTGCCGTCAATGTTATGGCTTTGCGGTTTTATTGCTTGTGCAATCCCATTATATGCCATATAAACCCGATTTTCTTGATCATTCCATACAATGCTGTCCGGTAAGGTATCACCAATATTAAAGAACATATCAATAAAATTCTCATTGGATTCACCGGTTTCACCAATGATAAGCCGGAGCACATTTTGATTACCTTTATTTAATTGGGGATAAAAAAGCACATCTGCTGACTTCTCACTTTGAACGAGTACCGTAGAATCATATTCAATATTCACATTTCGGTAAAGCAATGCACGCTGTATAGCTAATGTTTGAGTTGGCAACCGATCGATTTGTAAAGATACCGAACCAAAGTCTAAATCATTCGCATTTAATGGGGTAAAAAAGCTGATGAATATGAGAATAATCAGAGAAACAGTGAAAGATTTATTGTTCATGATGATCTCCAATAACAGATAAAAAGGGAATAAAATTTAAGTTATTTCAAATTTAATGGCAAAATATGATTTATTAACGATTGTTTTTACGGAGCCTGTCTAACCGTTGTTCCACTTCAGGGTCTTTTGCAAAAGTTTGCTGATTGTATCTGGTCAAATACTCCAGTGCTTGCTTGGGTTTATTTTTTTCATCCGAAATTATGCCCAGATATTTCAGACACTCAAGACAGTTCTCACTGTAGGTCATTGCTTCTTGAAAAAAATGTTCTGCTTTTAAGGTATCCCCGGCAGATAAATAATATTTACCATTAACCAGTAAGGTTTGATAATCTGTACTGTCCAATTTTAAGGCATATCCCAGTTGGTCTTCCGCTTCGCTCCACTTTTCCCGTTTCATGAAATAGCGAGCACGATATAAAAATATTTCAGGATCATGCCGATTCAAGTTCAATGCCTCTGTTAAATAAGAAATCCCTTTTTCCAGAGAACCAATTTTGATGTAAGATATTCCCAATACTTTCGTTATCTCAAAATCTTCTGATTTTTTGGAACAACTTAAATTTTCCAGTTGTTTGATTGACCCTTCAAAATCTTGTTGTTCATAGTAAGCTAAACCCCGGAGCCGGCACTCTTCTTTTGAATTACCACCTCTTATGGAATAAGAGTTCAATTGTTCGAGTGCTAATTCCGGTTGATCATTTCTTAAATAAGCTTCCGCCAATTCCAGCAGATAACTGAGTGAGTCCGGTTGATTTTTTATCAAACCTGATAAGATGGGTATTGCTTTACCATACTGATCATTTTTCATATACAAATCACTTAATCGTACCCAAACATCCGGTGCATGAGATTTAAAATTAAGTGATTTTTCATATGCTCGTAATGCAGAATCGGCTTGGTTATTGATCTCGAATACTCTCCCCTTAACATAATAAAATTTGGCAAATTCCGGACGCAATGAAATTGCAGAATCTAATTGGGACAAAGCAGTTTCAAAATTTCCGGATTCAAGTGAGGAAAGCGCATCATAATAAAAAGTAAAAGCGAGCTTATCTGAGCCTGGATTGTTAGATACGGATTTATTAGAAGAACAGGAAAATATAACGATCAATCCCAACGCCAGTTGCCATACAACCCAAATTTTAATTTTCATCTACTCTCAACATTAATTATCATAAATTTATAAATTTGCCAGCAAACAATACCAATCCATATTCCCATTGATGCTGCCGGGATATCTAATATATTCATTTTATATCTGGTAATTAAAACTGAAATTAAAAATAATAAAATCGGAAACAAACCAACAACCAACCATAATGAGGACTTTTTAATGAGTTCTGTACTATGAGATTTCCATAATGCAGCATAAATAAAACCGGCAGGTAAAAAAGCAAAAACCTGTTTAATCACTGAAATTAAAAATTCAAGCCGATCAAATTTCATTTGCGTATAAATAGATTTTATATTCTGGAACAGAATTGACTTAAACGCAATCCAATCCGGTAATAAGTGAACCGGCAACAAAATTCTCTGAATTAAAAAGATTAAGTAAACTATCCCAATCAATTTAAAAAAGTTAATTTGATTCCGTTGGTAAATTTCGGATAAATCTTTATTTTCTTCTCGGAAATTTCTCATCTGTAATAAAAAAAATCCGGCACCCAATGCTAATCCAACTTCTGCCAAAAATACATCAACCAGTGAATGATAACGATCCGGAACCAATAATTGAAATATTTCCATAAACAGTGGCACAATAAACATAAATAAGGCAGTATAATAGTAGTATTTTTTCTTTTGGTGGTATGCAAAGTAACGTTGAATTCCTGAAATTAAAAAGTAGCCAAAAATACCATAAATAATCAAACTCGTTAATAATTCCCCGATCGGCAAGCCGAATGAACCTGAATATGCCAATAAATCTCGAATTTGGCGTTTAACAATATAGAAATTGATGCGAAAAGTAAAAGGAGCGGTTTGGCTAATAAATATAAAAACAAGAAATATTCCGGCAATAATCATCTCCGGTTTATGCGCAAAAAATTTAAATAAGAAAGATTTAATTTCAATATGAAATTTCCTGTACAGAAGTACAATGAATAAGGCCCCCAGAAACGTGCCGGCAGCATTCGTCACAATATCTGAAATCCCGGGACTTCGATTATAAGTAAATATTTGAAAAATTTCTACACAAGTGCTGACAAATGCGCCAATGAGAATGATCTTAAACCATTCTGCGAGATAAAATCGTCTATAGACTCTTAAAATTTTTCGCAAGCCTAATAATAACCCTAATGGAATAAAAAAGATAATATTTGCAACAATGTCCGATCGGTCTAGTCCAATCGAACCATTATTATTTCTTGGCAGCCAATCAATTTCATGCAGACGATGAGGTAAGTAACTTAAATCCATTATAAATTGAAAGGGAACTATTGTAGTGTAAATAATAAATAATACGTAGGATACAATAATTACATCCACCCAATGCTGTTGAAACCAATAAAAATATTTTTCCATTTACAAAATTCTCAATATGCTCAATATCTGAAAGCCGGGAT
>CAZVKP010000260.1:0-5571 GCA_964627635.1 uncultured Calditrichaceae bacterium
GTAAAAGCAACCGTTAGTCGTGTGGTTGAAGGCCCCGTTATTACACTTTACGAAGTGAAACCTGCCGAAGGAGTGAAAATAAGCCAAATCGTGAGATTAGCGGACGATCTGGCATTGGCCATGAGAGCGAAGGGGATCCGCATGATCGCTCCGATCCCCGGAAAAGCAGCCATTGGAATAGAAATTCCAAACCGGGAACCCTCCAATGTCCATTTTCGATCTATTGTGAGGTCGGAGACTTTTATCAATTACGCTGGAAATTTAATACTTGGTGTTGGAAAAACTATTTCTGGCGAAGTGTATTGTACGGATTTAACAAAAATGCCGCACATATTAATGGCAGGAGCTACAGGTTCCGGAAAGAGTGTCGGAATCAACACAATAATTTCCAGTTTAATTTATCGGGTGCCACCAAGCGACCTCAAATTTGTCATGATAGATCCCAAAAAACTTGAGCTTTCCATTTATACTAAGCTTAAGGATCATTATTTGGCCCTTTGTCCCGATTTGGATGAAATTGTGATTACCCATCCACAAAATGCCATTATGATGCTCAGAAGTGTGGTAAACGAAATGGAAGAACGGTATGATAAGTTAGCCCATCTCGGCGTGAGGGAAATAACACATTATAACAGGAAAATTGAAGAATATAATCAAAAAGGTGAAACTTCAGAGGAATTTAGAAGGTTACCATATCTGGTTGTTATTATTGATGAATTGGCCGATTTAATACTGTCTGCTACCAGAGAAGTAGAAGAGCCAATTACCCGTCTGGCACAGATGGCCCGGGCGGTTGGAATTCACTTAATTATGGCGACTCAAAGACCATCGGTGGATATATTGACAGGTTTGATAAAAGCGAATTTTCCCGCTCGCATTGCCTATCAGGTTGCAACGAGACCCGATTCCAAAGTGATCCTGGATATGTATGGTGCAGAAAAGTTAATTGGAAACGGTGATATGCTTTTTATGCCTCCGGGCAACATTAAACCGATTCGTTTGCAGAATCCATTGATCACCACCGAAGAGGTTGAGCGAATGATTAAACATATTCGCAAGCAGCCCAAATTTCCACCTTACCAGTTAAAGCTCATCCGTAGCCGACAAAAGAGCAATGATGCTCAAAAATTATTTGAGAGAGATGAACTTTTTGAACAGGCAAAAAAATTAGTCATCCAATATCAACAAGGTTCCGTTTCCTTGTTGCAAAGAAAATTGAAAATTGGGTATGCCAGAGCTGCCCGTATTATAGACGAATTAGAAGAAGAGGGCATTGTAAGCGCCCCGTTACAGGAAGGAAAAGCAAGAGAGGTTTTGATTTCAAGCTATTCTCCGGAAGCTGAATAAGTATTAAAAGAGGAGTCTGTAATGAAAAGAAATGTTTTTATCATTTTATTAGGTTTAATGGTTAATTTGCTTTTGGCAGATGCGGATGTAAATGAAATCATTGAAAATGTTGAAGAAAAATATAATGAGGTTGATGCAATACAGGTAGATTTTAAACAAATTAGCAGGTTCAAAATAACAAATTTAGAAAATGAAACCTTTGGCAGATTATGGTTAGCTCATGACAATAAATTTCGCCTTGAGACAGAAGATCAGACTTTGGTCAGCAATGGTAAAACTTACTGGAGATACAATAAACTCGAGGAACAGGTTCTCATCGATCATGCTAAAGATACACAGCAAGATATATTTATGAATAACTTTCTTTTCAATTTGTCCGAATCTTATCATACGCAACTTATTTCTGAAAATAAAAATAACGGACAAATGCTTTATGAGGTTAAGTTAACCCCCAAAAACCCTGATGATAGTTTCTTTCAAAATATCAAAGTATGGATTATTGATGATAATTGGAAAATTAATCGTGTTGTTTATGTGGATTATAATGATAATGAAACAGAATATGTAATTGATGAAATTCTGTTGAATCCGGATATTTCAAATGATAAATTTAAGTTTGATGTTCAAGAAAAATCGGATGTGGTTGATCTAAGATTTTAAAAATAACTAAAGTATTTTGATAACATACCGATTAAAATATAGTTAATAAATAACTATCTTAAAGATCGCTAAAATTTTTATAATCTCTAATAAATAAAGAGATGGAGTTTTAATTTGGAGAATTATGACGAATTTCAGCAGCAAGAAGAACAACAGGTTAGCCTGCAAGATTACCTGAGAATTCTTTACCGGGGTAGATGGATAATTGCTGCATCATTTTTGGTGGTGATTCTGGCAACGGCATATTTTACTTTTACCACGCCAAAAGTGTACGAAGCAAGCGGAACTATCATGGTTGAAAGTCAGGGTTCTATGGAGCGAGCGCTTTTCAACATGAATTATTTAGGAAATCAAACCACACTTATTACAAATCAGGTGGAAGTTCTAAAAAGCCGTCAGCTTGCGGAGGAAGTTATAAGAACTTTGGAATCGGTTCCTTTCCGGGATTCTCTCAAAATCTTTCAACCCAATCAAGAAGGTAATTATATGACCTTCAGAAATCAAACAAGTTGGATTATGGGAAACCTGGAAGTTAATCCCAAAAAGGACACTGATATTATCGAGATAAAATTCTCTGCAGGAACACCTTTTGAAGCTGCCAAAATTGTTAACATTATTATCGAAACATATCAACGATTAAACCGAGAATATGCAAGACGGGAATTCAAGGATTTGCGGGTATTCCTGGAGAACCAGTTAGACAAAAAAGGTGAAGAACTAAGAAAATCCGAAGAGGCTTTAAAGGAGTACCGGGAAAAAGCAAAACTTGTTGCTTTAGATGAATCAACGAAAGAATTAATTAGTAGGTTGGCTGAGTCAGAGGCTTCATTAGAACAATCTTTAGTGGAATTAGATGCGCAATTAGAAAAGAAAAAGAGTTTGGAGAATCAATTAAAAGAGAGAAAAAATCAGTTATCTGCCGATATTTCCATTGCCAGTACACCACTGTTTAATCAACTGCAAAACTCATATGCAAGATTGCTTGCAGAAAAAGTAACTTACCAATCATTAATAGAACAAGACAGGGTAGATCCCTCCGAATATCAAGTTCAACTTCAAAGTTTTGATAACAGACTTAATGCTTTAAAAAGTAAGTTGTCTGAAGAAGCAAAAAAAGTTGCCTCTTCTAATATGTTGCAGGATCCTTTACAGGTTGCCCAGAAAATTACCACAGATATTCTTGAAACTGAAACAATTATTCGGGGACTTCGGGCAAAAATTTCTGCCCTTCAAAAGGTGGTTGATAGTTATGAAAAGAAATTATCAAGACTTCCCAGCCAATCTTTGGAATTGGCGCGACTAACCCGACAAATGGAAGTGGATAAAAACACCTATATTTTAATGACCCAAAAGCTTGAAGAAACCAGAATTTCGGAAGTTGGGCAAAAGGAGAATGTAAGGATACTTGATAAAGCAATTATGCCCCAATTTCCTGTAAAACCGAAGAAAAAAATGAACTTAATGTTAGGAGCGCTTATTGGTCTTGGTTTAGGCATAGGTTTGACTTTCATGCTTGAATATTTTGATGATTCTATTAAAAATCCCGAAGAAATTGAGAGAATGGGTTTTCCTATTTTAGCCACTATTCCTGAAATTTCCGGGAGTGATGTCACAAAGAAAGCTGTGTCGAATAATGGGAACGCGGATCAAGTTATCCAGGCTGAACAGATTGCAATCCGGCTGGTCACACATTTCGATCCAAAATCGCCGGTTTCAGAAGCGTATCGCACACTCAGAACCAATATTCAATTTAAGAAAAAAGAGACCAAGAAAATTGTTGGATTAATAACCAGTTCGGCTCCCAAAGAAGGAAAATCAACCACGGTTGCCAATCTTGCCATAACTATGGCTCAATTAGGCAGCAAAACAGCTTTAGTGGATACCGATTTAAGGCGTCCGGTGTTACATTCCATATTCAATCTTCGTAAAGAAATGGGAGCAACCAACTTTTTGATGGGGCGTACCAATCTTGAAGATATTATAAAGCCAACCTTTGTGGACAATTTATCCGTCATCACATCAGGACCGTTGCCGCCCAATCCCTCGGAATTATTGGGTTCGGATGAAATGAGGAATTTAATAGAAAAGCTACGCCAGAATTTTGATATGGTGTTGTTTGACAGCCCTCCGGTAATTGCCGTTACCGATGCAGCTATTCTTAGCACATTAGTTGATGGTGTAGTATTAGTCATCAAAGCGCATCAAACTCATCGTGAGGCCATAAAAAGAGCAAAGGGATTATTAGATAATGCAGAAGCCAATATATTTGGTTGCCTGTTAAATAGTATTAGTATCGAACGAACTTATGGTACCTACTATTACTATTATTACTACCATTACTACCAATATTACGGACACGATCTAAAGAGAAGGAAAAAAAGTAAAGCGTAGAAAATTTAGATTTCTATCACAACTCTTAATTTTTCGTTCTATTTATTGCTGTCTGGTATGATGATTTGGTAAAATTGTAAAAATAATCAATTAGCTTAATAAGGAGGTGTCATGAAATTAGCCGTTATCGGAACCGGTTATGTTGGCTTAGTTGCAGGTGCATGTTTTGCGGAATCGGGTAATGACGTCATCTGTATGGACAACAACAAGGATAAGATTAAAAAACTTAACAAGGGCGAAATTCCCATTTATGAACCTGGTTTAGAGGCCATTGTGGAACGAAATGTAGAACAGGACAGATTGGTTTTTTCCACAGATATGAAAGAAACAGTAGAAAAATCCGATATAATCTTCATTGCAGTAGGTACTCCCCCGGATGAAGATGGATCAGCAGATTTGAGTCATGTCCTGGCAGTGGCTCAAGCAATTGGTCAAAATATGAAAAGTGAGAAAATTGTAGTAAACAAGAGTACGGTTCCGGTTGGCACCGCACATAAAGTCGGAGATACCATCAAAAAAGAAACTGATTTCAGCATTCATGTGGTTTCCAATCCTGAGTTTTTAAAGGAAGGGGCAGCCATAGATGATTTTATGTATCCCGACCGAGTTGTGATAGGCACTGATGATCCGGATGTTGCGGAAACGATGCGGGAATTATACTTACCATTTGTTCGAACGGGAAATCCCATTTTAGTGATGGATGTGTTGAGTGCGGAATTAACTAAATACGCAGCGAATTCTATTTTGGCAACGAAAATTTCATTTATGAACGAAATCGCGAATTTGTGTGATCAAGTTGGAGCGAACGTAGAACATATTCGTCAGGGAATTGGCTCGGACAAAAGAATTGGATATGCATTTATATTTCCCGGGGTTGGTTATGGTGGTTCTTGTTTTCCGAAGGATGTAAAAGCACTTATTAGAACTGCACATGAATATCAGTACGATATGCGTGTACTTAGTGCGGTTGAGGCTGTAAATGAAGATCAGAAAAAAATTCTAATTCCTAAAATTCTGGAATATTTTGATAATGATCTCTCAGATAAAACATTCACAATTTGGGGTTTAAGCTTTAAGCCAAAAACGGATGATATGCGTGAGGCGTCCTCAAGAGTAATTATTCAAGAACTACATAAACTTGGCGCTAAAATAAAGGCCCATGATCCGGTTGCA
>CAZVKP010000261.1:0-1268 GCA_964627635.1 uncultured Calditrichaceae bacterium
GGCGACGGGTGAACTCCAGGCCGTTAGATAGACAAATAATTAATAGATAACAGCAGGATCTTTATCTTTTTGCATCTGTTCCCTGAGCCTGGGTATATGTCCCCGGCCCATACCTTTTACCGAACATCCTAATTCCACGTAGCGCCGGATTTTGTCGTCACTTAAAATCCCAAATGCATCGACAATGGCGGCGGGTTGTCCAATGGCTTTCACTACTTCATCCGGGTCTAACTCCAGATACGGTTCGTGCCGGACAGCAAAAACCACCGCATCGGCACCTTTCAATGCATCATAAACATTCTTTTGGATTTTAATTTCCGCCAGTTTTTCCTGATTCCTGAAGAAACTTTTTTTGCTATGTCCGGATCCCGGATACGTATCCTGTTCCTCCAATTCCCACCAGTGCTCCACATACGGATCGTGAACCCGAATTTCAGCGCCCATCTCAGAGAGTTTCCTCACTAAAATCTCCGAGCCGCTATACCGGGTGTCGCCCACGTCCTCACGATATGATGCTCCTAATATTAGTATCTCTGCTGCCGCAATGGGCCGATGCAACAACCGCATGGCATCTCTCACCAATTGTGCGGCATGTGCACCACGGGTATCATTAATATCGATTGCTAAAGGTGTTATTTTGAAAATATCATCTTCAAATCCTAAAATATGTTTGTATGCCCACATTCCTAAACCACCGTCTTTGGGCAAGCAATATCCTCCTATGCCGGGACCGGGAAATATAATATTACTATGGGTTGGACGCACTTTAATGGCATCGATAACTTTAGTCAAATCAACACCGTTTCTCTCTGCAAACAAACTCCATTCATCCATAAAAGCCAAAATAGTGGCACGATAACTGTTTTCCACAATTTTCGCCGTCTCGCTCTCAATTGGTCTGTCCAATACGGTTAACGGATATTCATTCGTATTTAAAACTTCGTTTAAAAATTTGACAACCCGCTTTTTTGACTGCTCATTTATACCGCTGCATACCCGCCAAAAATCCCGGATACTCGCCACATATTTTCGCCCCGGCATCACACGTTCATAACTGTGCGCCAGTAACGGGTCTGACTGAATCCCGCGTTTTCGAAATATTTTTCTCATAATCGGATATGCCACTTGTTCAGTGGTACCAGGGGCAACAGTGGTTTCAATAAGTACCAATGCCTCCGGTTGAATATGCTTTGCAATAACCTCAAAAGATTTTTCCAGCGCCTGCATCTCCACACGTCCGGTCCGAACATTTCCAAGTGAGTTCTTTA
>CAZVKP010000261.1:1278-5556 GCA_964627635.1 uncultured Calditrichaceae bacterium
TTTAAATAATCACATTGAACATCCACCACCACCACATCAGCGAGCGATAAAACATCATAAACATAAGTGGCTACCAGTGTTTTTTTATCCAACACACAGCGCTTGATCATCGGTTCAACTTCAGGGTCTTCTGCCTTTACCGGAGCAATACCCCGGTTCAGCAGGGGAATTTTCCAATAACTTCTCGCACTGGGTCGCTGCATTCCGATCACAAATTTCGAGGGTTCGCCGTTACCCTCACCTACGGTATCCGCAACAATTGCGGCCATAACGGCACCCACAAAGCCAACGCCCATAACCACAACAATTTCTTTGCCCTGTTCCCGGTTCTCTTCAACTAACTTTTTAATCCGGTTAAATTCAGATTGATATTCCTCAGGTTTTGGTAATTCAAATTTTTCTCCGGTTGGACTCACTGAATAGCTTGCCATAGAAGGTTCTCCTTTTTTTGAAATAAGATTTATAATCGTCAAGTACTCTTATCACTTTAACATTTTAAGATTATATGCTGTTCATTCAGCAGAATGTAAAGAATTGAAGTATTTGGAGGTAGAAACGACATCTTTTCTGGGATTATCTATCAGTGGTTGCCGAAAGCCATTCCTACCATTGCCATTATCATAAGATTTTTTATTTAACATATCGCAAATGGGTAGCATGTTATTAATCCGGAATATATCAAATTTTATTTTCAGCGCGAAAGAAGTAATCATAACTATTTGGTCCTTTTATTTGCTCACGACTATAACTCATCCAAAGCCGAAAATTATTTTGATTACATTAAGTACTCACCATCTTATGATCAATGAAGAATTCACATAGAAAAAATTACGTGGATAACATTCGCATTAATCATTGATATTATAAGTACATTTTTTTATATTCTTGCCCGAACTTAAATTTAAGTTATGATTTTAACAAATATTGTCACATAAATCATTTAATATACAATAACACAACAAATTTATTAATTTAATTAAATGAAAATTTTCTTCAAAAAATTTTTAAAAATCAAGCATCACTCTTGATATTTTAGTTGCATATAATTCATGACAATTAACTATTTTAAGGGGAAATTTTATGGAAACATATCTTTATTTTTCACTGGTACCCGAAGCACTAATTGCCTCAATGATTCCACCGGAAGATTTTGGAAATTACCTTGCAGTGGGAACCAAAAAGAGGACCCGGGGACAAGCGATGTTTTTCGAGGTTGATCAGAATTTTAAAAGTGATTTCTTCCCATTGGATGAAATCCAAAAACGCTGCGTCCCCCATCCTGACGGTAAGCCAAAACATTCGGTATATCTTTCCATATATCGTGTATTGGAACATTTACCATTGGATTCACTCAAAGATCTGTATTTGGCAACAGACGACGGGAGAGTGTTAGACATTCAACCCCAAAAATACGAATCTCCCGAAACTTCTGAGCTGCATCTGTATCAGGAACTTTGTCCTGTTATCCCCCGTATTGCCAGTAGTTACAATCCATTGGAATTCTGTAAATTTGTGACGGACCAATCACATCCGGTATCGGTTCCCAAATTGGTATTTGCAGAACTACAACTGGATGAGCTTTCCAAAGACCCATTAAAAGGTTCAGATAATAATCTCCCCTACCCACACATAGATCATCTCAGGGATATTTTGGTGATGCTTCAGGAAAGATCCGAGAAACCCACAAAAACCGTTATTCGATATTGGGCAGGCGGCATTTTGTATCGCACCATCAAAAATGGTTTCTTTGTGGGCGGTCAGAATAATTTTCTTTATTACCCATTCCCCACCCAGGAAGAACTGGAAGAGAATTATTTCAGTTGGTGGCGTTCTGCCCTCACAGTGGGATTTGGAAATTATTAGTATTAAGAAAATTACATAAATTCAACTTATACAAAAGGTATTATATCAGTAGAAATCCAAAAATAAATGGAATTTGTTTATTAAAGAATGTGAAATACTTACTGCTTGTAAATTAAGAAAGCAATGATGCTAAATAACGAATGTGGAGAATAACATGTTAAATCAAATTTTCTGGATAGTGCCGGTGAGTGCAATAATTGCCCTGGGATTTGCCTGGGCATTTTTCAAACAACTAATGCGGGAAAGTGAAGGAACTGATCAAATGGCGACCATTGCTTCACATGTTAGAAAAGGGGCTATGGCATATCTAAGGCAACAATATAAAATTGTTATTATTGTTTTTGCAATCTTAACTGTATTATTTGCTTTTTTGGCATATGGCTTAAATGTACAGAATGAATGGGTACCCTTTGCGTTTTTAACTGGTGGCTTTTTTTCCGGTTTGGCAGGGTTCTTCGGAATGAAAACTGCTACTTATGCTTCCGCCCGAACAGCCAACGCCGCAAGAAAATCTTTGAACAGCGGATTAAAGGTGGCGTTTCGCAGTGGAGCCGTGATGGGACTGGTGGTGGTTGGATTGGCACTTTTAGATATATCCATCTGGTTCATTGTCCTTACGGCATTTTATCCCCTCGGTGCAGAAAACGGACATAATATGGCAATCATAACCACTACCATGCTGACTTTCGGTATGGGCGCTTCAACCCAGGCGTTGTTTGCACGTGTGGGAGGCGGAATTTTTACTAAAGCTGCAGACGTGGGTGCAGACCTTGTTGGTAAAGTTGAAGCAGGTATTCCCGAGGATGATCCCCGTAATCCTGCAACCATTGCAGATAATGTTGGTGACAATGTGGGTGATGTGGCAGGTATGGGAGCCGACCTCTATGAATCGTATGCAGGTTCAATTTTGGCAACAGCGGCATTGGGCGCTGCTGCCTTCATGGGTGATGTTTCTATGCAATTTAAAGCTGTTATCGCACCAATGGTCATCGCTGCCATCGGAACGCTTATATCAATTATGGGAATATATACTGTTTATACAAAAGAAGGTGCCGGTCAAAAACAATTATTAAGCGCCTTGTCCCGTGGGATCAACCTGAGTTCAATTTTAATCGTCATTATTTCCGGATTAATTATCTGGCTATTTGGTCTACCAAATCCTCTTGGCATATGGTCGGCAATTGTGGTTGGTTTGTTAGCAGGAATTGTTATAGGTAAAGCGACTGAACATTATACATCTCATTCATTTAAGCCAACACAAAACATTGCTGAAAACGCTAAAACAGGTCCGGCAACCGTTATTATATCAGGTTTAGGGACCGGTATGATATCCACATTTATTCCGGTGTTAGCTATTGTAATTGGGACATTTCTGGCTTTTTTCCTGGCGAGTGGATTAGATTTTTCAAATTTAAACATCGGATTATATGGAATTGGTATTGCAGCAGTCGGCATGCTTTCTACTCTTGGAATTACGCTTGCCACAGATGCATATGGACCGATAGCTGATAACGCGGGTGGTAATGCAGAGATGGCTGATCTCGGGAAAGATGTGAGAGACAGAACAGATGCACTTGATGCTCTTGGAAATACCACCGCTGCCACCGGAAAAGGCTTTGCGATTGGTTCTGCCGCTTTAACAGCATTAGCCCTTCTTGCTTCTTATGTGGAAGAGATAAAAATTGGTTTGATTCGCATAGGTGATACAGTGTTAGAATTAGGTAACGGTGTTACTGTAGAAACAGGAACTGCCGGATTACTGGATTTTATGAATTATTTTAATGTAACACTCATGAATCCAAAGGTATTGTTGGGAATGTTTATTGGATCGATGATGGCTTTTTTATTTTGCGGATTAACTATGAATGCAGTGGGTCGGGCTGCCTCCAAAATGGTTGATGAGGTAAGACGACAATTTGCAGAGATCGTGGGAATTTTGGAAGGAAAAACCGATCCGGATTATGCCCGATGCGTGGCAATTTCTACTAAAGGTGCCCAGGCAGAAATGATGTTACCCTCACTACTCGCAATCGCTGTCCCAATCTTTATTGGTATACTTTTTGGGGTATCGGGAGTAATGGGTTTATTGGTCGGTGGTTTGGTTACCGGATTTGTGCTTGCCATATTTATGGCAAATTCAGGTGGCGCCTGGGACAATGCCAAAAAGTATATTGAAGAAGGCAACTTTGGCGGTAAAGGATCGGAGGCACACAAGGCAGCCGTTATTGGAGACACCGTCGGTGATCCGTTTAAAGACACTTCCGGTCCTAGTTTAAATATTTTAATTAAACTGATGAGTATGGTTTCAATTGTAATGGCAGGATTGACTGTCGCATTTTCAATTTTTTAATTAATAAAATAAAATGATTGTAACCTTAACTCCGCAGCATGGGAAAAAAATAAATATAATGCATT
>CAZVKP010000262.1:0-5537 GCA_964627635.1 uncultured Calditrichaceae bacterium
ATCTTGGATGGGATTGGAGAAATTAAAAATGAATTTATTGCAGGAGAAGATGCAAAAACGGTGGGGGAAATATTAAAAAATCTTCCCAGAAAAATAAAAATAGTCTACTTTACACAGGAATTGGAATGCCAATATTGTCGTGAAACTCATCAACTTTTGGAAGAAATAAAAGATCTGAGTGAAGGTAATGTGGAACTGCAAACTTTTAATTTTGTAAATGACAAGGAGCAAGTAGACAAATTTAATATCGATAAAATACCGGCAACCGTTATTATGAGTGAAAATAAAGATTATGGGATTCGATATTACGGTATCCCTTCCGGATATGAATTTAGCTCTCTGTTGGAAGATATTCAACAGGTTGCCAAAGGAGAACCGGAAGTCGCTGAGGAAACCAAATCTCAAATCGAAACCATAACTCAACCTTTGCGATTACAGGTATTCGTAACACCAACTTGCCCCTACTGTCCAAGTGCAGTTCTTACAGCGCATAAACTTGCCATGTTGAATGACAATATTGTGGCGGATATGGTGGAAGCGACCGAATTTCCACATTTGTCAATGCGATATAAAGTGCAGGGTGTGCCCCGTACCATGATCGGTGAAGATAATGCTATTGAAGGGGCACTTCCGGAACCTAATTTTGTTCAACGGGTAATGGATGCATATAAACAAGCATATCCTGCCAATTAATTAAAGAGTCAAGTTCGATCTTATTTTTTTATGGTTTTAAAGGAGGAAATAATAATGAATAAATTTGTGAGTTTCAGTTTGATTTTAATGCTTGGATTGGCTTTTGCCTTGAGCTCATGTTCAAGTAAAAGTGAAAGCAGTGAATCCGATTCAAGTAAGAAAAAGACACAAGCTGTTCAATCCCAATCTTCTTCAGAGGACAATCGGAAAGCGCCCAATTTTTCATTACCGGATGATAATGGGGATACAATTGAATTGGCAGATTATAAAGGAAAAGTGGTTATTGTGGATTTCTGGGCAACCTGGTGCGGCCCCTGTCGGATGGAAATTCCCGGTTTCGTGGAATTACATGAAAAATATCAGGACGATGGTTTGGAAATTATCGGTATTTCATTAGACCAGGGTGGTTGGAAGCCGGTGAAACCTTTTATGGAAGAATATAATATTGAATATCCCATCGTACTTGGAGACCGCAAGGTTGTTCAAGACTATGGTGGTATTCGTTCAATTCCCACAACATTTATTATTGACCGGGAGGGCAAGATTGTAGATCGTTTGGTTGGATATAAGCCCAAGGAATTTTTCGAGAACAAGATTACCAAGTTGTTATAATATCTAAAGGGAGAAGAAAATATGAGTGATATCGTTGTGAAGAATGTGGACGGACTTACTTTTGTCGGACGCGGGAAAACCAAACATTGGGTTGCGCTGGATGGCCCGGAAACCTTCGGCGGTTCTGATGCGGGTACTCGTCCAATGGAGCTTTTTCTGATCAGTTTAGCCGGATGTACGGGTGCAGATGTGGCGTCTCTGTTAAGAAAGATGCGAGTCAAATATGACAAATTTGAAGTTTATGTAGATTCTGAAAGAGCAGAGGAACACCCCAAAGTATATACCAAAATTGACCTGAAATATAAATTTTGGGGAAAAGGCTTGGAGGATCAAAAGGATAAAATTGAAAAATCGATTAATCGCTCACAAGAGAAATACTGCTCCGTTTCGGCAATGATCCGCGCTGCAGATATTCCGATAAACCATACCTATGAGTTAGCTGAAAACGAATAAAATTTTAGCGATTTTTCCTGTCCAGAGGCGAAGTATCCAGGGAGGTGGATGCTTCGCTTTTTTTATTTTCCTCTCAAAAATAATTTCCACTACACGAATCTTCTTGTTTTTCTAATCCCCTAATTATACCTTAAATCTATTCAATAACAAAATAAAAAACATGTAGATAGCTAATTAGGGTGAAAACATGAATACCACACAAATAATCTTGATTCTTGTGATAGCTGTAATTCATCTAAGTTTTTGTTCAATGAGTGCTCAGGGGATGGATGTCAATTTCAAACAAAAACGCGGACAGGTAGAGATCGGTGGGAAATTTGTGGGCGCGGAATTTCATCACAGTCGTCCGCTGCCATCCCGCATAAGTTTCTTCTATCCGGTGGCAAACAGCATCGATTTAAGCACCGATTATTGGAAGCGGGATGAATCCAGGCCCATTCAAGTTACAGTAAACTATAACGGCAAATCGGATACAGTTGGCTACACGCCTTCCATTTATCACTATACCCCGTTCCAGGCAAAATTTCTAGAAAATAATCCCGATTATAAAATAACATATTCCTATAAATTCGGAGAAGAATTACCAATTATGGTAGTGGAAATGCGCTTAAAAAATCTTACCAAACAGGAGACTCAATTTAAAGTTGAATCAAAAATAAATACCACTTTACGGACCTGTCAAACTTATGCTTTTAAGAGAAATGCGACTGTGGAGTATCAACAAAACGGTTCGGTTTTCAAGGCAGCATTTGAGGATGCAGATACAGATTCGGCGGTTGTATTTGTTGCAAATGCCGGATTATTACCTAATCACCGATCCCAACGGGCAGTAGAAAATTACCCAAATCCATTGGCGGTCTTTAGCTACTCATCAAATTTATTGCCGGACAGTGAAATGGTGATCATCCAGATTATCGGTTCATGCCGTCAAGGAGAAACAGATGAAATAATCTCCCAATCTTTAAAACAGTGGAAAGTAGATACTCAGAAGGGTAAAAATCGAATTACCGCTTATGCATTTAAACAATCCAAATTGAAAGTCGGTGTACCATCTTTGGATGAAACAACACACTGGGCAAAGGCAGTGATTGCTACAAATAAGCACTATATTGACGGAAATTTTGTCCCGATGCCCTGTCCTGCAGAATACAATTTTTACTTTACCCACGATGTGCTGCTTACCGATTTAGGAGTGGTCAATTTCGACATCGGACGGGTTAAGCAGGATTTACTTTTCATGAAAGCACATTCCGGAACGGATTCCGTGTTGTGTCACGCCTACTATTGGAAAGATGACGGATTTAAAACCGAATTCTGCGGAACCGACAATTGGAATCATCTCTGGTTTATCATTTTGGCAAATTCTTATATGAAGCACAGTGCGGACACAAACACCGTGCGTCAGCTTTTCCCCATTTTACAAAAAAGCATCCGGATGATATCAAAAAATATCGAACCTGATGGGCTGGTTTATACCTGGAGACCGGACTGGTGGGATATCGGACACATTTATGGTGCTCGGAGCTATGTTACCATCTTAACTATTCGAGCTTTGCAGGATTTTGCTTCGTTAAAATTGTACCTGAATGACACAACCAAAGTGGATGAATATATATCTCAAGCCAATCGTATGAAGAACTCGTTGGTCCGGAATCTTTGGAACGAAGAAAAAGGTTATCTTTTCAATATGCTGGATTCCAGCAGAATAGACCGACATTATTACTCCGGTTCGTTATTAGCCACGGTTTACAATATTTTAGATTTCCAAAAAAACAGTCAACTTCTTAAAACAGCAAAGCACGAGTTGCTCAATCCAAACCTTGGTATTCGAAATGCCATGCCGCCTGATTTCCATCTTCTGACGGATGTATATCATTTCAAGGAAAATGAAGCTGGCAGTCCATACGTTTATGCTAATGGCGGCGTTTGGCCACACGGAACCGTATGGTACATTTTAGGCCTTATTGCCAATCACCAAATAGATGAAGCGGGAATAGCTTTGCAAAAATTCCTTACTTTGGATGGCATCAGAAATAGCCCAAACGGACAACCTTCGTTTTACGAATACCGCAATGCAAATCCCCGTTCACCGGATTACGGAAAAATTGATAAACCCACTTTTCTATGGGCGGGCGGTTGGTTCCTGAATGCATTGTATCAATTGGCGGGTGTACGGGAAAATCCCTGGAATATCCACTTAGTTTCACAGCTACCTCAAAGTTTCCAGAATACGGAATATGACCTGTATTTACTTGGTGAAAAATGCAAAATTGATTGGACAGGAAAGGGTAAATTTGTAAAACAATTGTGGGTAGATAATTCACCGGCTTACAGCATGCTACTTACGTCCCCGGCAAAATCCATCACCATCCATCGGGGCATGCCTGAAAATCCATATTTGGAAAAAACCGATTATCCCGTATCTAAGGTAAATTATACAGCATCTCGGAGGAAACTTCGTATTTATTTTAAATATGTACAGCCATCCCAATCCAACATAACGGTGATCTCACCAACTTCCTGTCATTCTTTAAAAAGTTCCGATCAAAACTCTTTAAAATTCCATACCCAGGAAATAGAAAAAGGTATTTACCGCACTGTATTTTCAGGAAAATTAGAAAAAAGTTGCCGGTTTGTGGAGTTTCAGTTCTAATAAATTTTAATGGAATATAAGGACATACGGTACTTCGATACCATATTATGCATGAAAAATCTGACCATCAGAAAACAATTCGAACATCTGCAAAGCCACTCAAAAATAAGTAAAAATGACTATGCCTTTAACTCCGTATATTTTATAAATATTCAAAATTAACCTTATCTTTACCTCAACCCTATCCCCCTGATGGTTAATCAAAATATCGGTATAATTGGCTGCCCCCTTTCCCTTCTCCTGGCAGGAGAAGGGAAAGGGGGTGGGGGAGAATGGGATGAGGTTCTAATACAAATTTATACATTTTATCTTCTATTATTACGCTCTGCGGATCAAAGGATACAATCATTTAAGTAAAAATTAAAATAAAAATAATAAATCTAAATTACAGCGGAGCTTTTTAGAGTGCTTTAAATTTAAATGGTATGTTGATGGTTTTAAAGTGATACACATTTTTTTATTTCATCCTGAAAAGCAGATGTTTAAATTGGAAAATTAAAATGCTACACCTATGAGAATTTTTCTAACTGATCCATCTTAAAATCAAAAAATTATGCGAAATTATTTATCGTCCAAAAAAATTCTCACTGTTATTATTCTTATTTTTATAGTTTTTATCGGGCTAGAAATATTCTCCCGAATTTACTTATTTCATATTGCTTCCCCCGGCACATTCATGAAATATGCCTCTTATCCTCAATTAAGAGATCGTTATCAACAAGCAAGGTTTATTTCGGATAGGCATTTGGGATTCATGGGTGCGGCAGGTTATTATCGCCCTCCCAATAAGCACAATAGTTACGGCTTTAGAGGTGAGGAATTTTTAATGTCTAAACCGGCAAATAGTTTTCGAATCGTTTGTTTGGGAGCATCTACAACTTATTCCTGGGGAGTTAATGATTACAAAAAGTCTTATCCTCATTTGCTGCAAAAATACATGCGAAATAACGTTTCAGAAAATATAGAAGTAATTAATGCCGGCATCGCCGGATTTACAACGCTGGAAACACTCATACTTTTTCAAACAAAAATATTGGATTTAAACCCGGATTTAATCATTATCTATCATGGGATAAATGATGTCCATGCCAGATTAGTCTGGCCGGCTGAAGCATACAGGGGCGAT
>CAZVKP010000263.1:0-5519 GCA_964627635.1 uncultured Calditrichaceae bacterium
GATTATATTTTTGAAGCTGTTCCAAAATGGAGAGGTACTCATCCAATTTATTCAAACGCTTGCGAAGAACTTCAGGTCTCACCATTTAACACATGCCTCTTATACGCTTCTCTTTGCACTTTTAAATATGGATAGAAATCCAGATATTGCCGGATAATCTTTGAATAGTAATAACCTCTGTCGAACTCCTCTCGTTGATAAACCAATCGGTTCAAACGGACCGCCTCAAATTTCAAAACGATGTCATCGGTATCCAAAAATACCAAATCCACATGACAGAAGCCATGATGGGCTAAATCAGTTAATAAATGTAGTTTTTGTTTTGCAAGATTTCGATTTTTCGGAACAACAGCTAAATCAATATCGCTTTCTTTATGAATCTGCCCGGTGGCATGAGAACCAAAGAGATAAACAGCCAGAATATCTTCATATTTAGAAAATATCTTTTCAAGAATTTCAATGTCGGGATTATTTGACTTTTTATTCATACAATGAGTACGCTTTTAATATGTAGAAAAAATAATGAAATCTGCTATAAAATCAAATGTAAATCTGATATCATTGACAAACGACCAGCAGCGGGTTAGTTGAAACCTCTCCTCCATCATCTACTATAGTCCACTGTCTGCACAAATAAATCTTTCAACCCTTCGGTACAATCGTTACACATATCCATATCGTAACGTGAATTTAGCAGATGCTGTCTGAATTTCTTAAATGCAGGACCTCTCCAAACTACATCGAACTGCTCCTCTACCAAATTTCCAATCGAGTAATCTCCATCCTTATCAAAACAACAGGGACTCACCCTGCCGTCACAGTTCACTACCAGACTATACCACAACCGCAGACAATCGTCAGGGAACAACTTTCGTTTACGGGTAATATATTTCCCGTCAGTGGTTTTTCCGGTATATCGGGAAATTTCCGGATCGTCCGGGAGAAACTGTTCACCCCCCTCAAAATCAGTAACCTGCACAGTCTTGAAAGACAAACGGTCTGCTCCCAATTTTCGTCCCAGTGCGATCATGTCGTTCCGCTGATGGGCATTTTGTTTCATCAGAATGAACTGCAAGTGGATCAACGGTGAGCGACTTTTCAGTCGATGTTTCCAGTCTGCCAAACGTTGAATTCCTTCAAACACCCATTTCAATTTACCGCCTTGCCGATATTTTTCATAAACTTCCTGATCCGCTCCGTCCAGTGAAACAATGATCTCATCGATGCCAGACTCCACAACTTCTTTCACCTGTTTGTTTTTGCGGAAATAATGACCGTTAGTACTGGTCACAACATAAATTTCCCGCTGCTTGGCATATCGGATCATTTCCGGCAATTGTTTTACAATAAACGGTTCGCCCTGATTCCACAACAGCAGCATCCGGATGCTATCCGGTAGTTTGTCCACAACAGTTTTGAATTTTTCCAAATCAAGACGCTCGCGAACCCGGGTAAGACTGCCGTTACCGGACGGACAAAGCGGGCAACTCAGGTTGCACAAGCTTGTTGGCTCTATATGGGCGATCACCGGATTACCCCAGACCACCGGTTTTCTTCTTAGAAGGGACAATCCCAGGCTGGTACTCATTTTTATCAAATTTGTTGCCTGCCTCAAATTTTTGGGAATAAATGGGGAAATGGGTCGGGCAGGCGGATTGGGTGGCAACCAGGAATCATCCAGAGATGATAACCAATCCCCGGTGGTAAATTGATCCTTATCGTCAACACTATCATCGTGTGTTTTTATAGTATCCGGTAAAGGCGTTTTTAAGGTTGATTGGTTAGAATATTGATCTGTATTTAAAGCCATAGTGCGCTCCCATTCAAAGCAGGAAAGATTTGTTATTCATAAAAGCTTTTATCGTAATCAATATGGCATTGACTAAATTATAAAATCTATCTATTAAAGCAAATAAAGAATGAATTATGTGTTATAGATTAAGAATTAATGGATAAATTATTGGGTGACAAAATCTTATTATCAACACGGTTTCTTAAGATATGCATTAAATTATTCCATTGTTTTAAACTTAATGTGAGTTGTCTTTTGCTTTTTTAATCAAATACTTTAGATCCTGTTGATCTTTGTAACGTTTCATTGCCTGTTTGTTTTTTATTAATTCATTCAATCCGATAAAATTAATATGCACTACTTTACCTTTGACTATAATCTTTTCAATTTGCCTGCTATGCCATGCTTCCTCAAATCGCACGTTTTCTATGTAATTTATTAAATCAATCCGGTTTGGCGGAAGCCCAAACTGAATTATTACACCGGGTTCCTTAAGTTCCGATAAACTGTTTATTCCTGGAATATCCCCCGACCAAAATTCACTCAACATATCATACAATTTTTTTGCATTATCACTGGTATTGCGATAAAAAAAATCAACATCGCCTGTAAGACGGGCGAATCCATAATAAATTACAGCTTCGCCACCTACTATAAGATATTCTACACTATAAGATGCCAATAACTTAATGAATTCTTGAATATCAGGAGAAAAGTGAGACGCTTTCATTTATTTATTTTTCACCTCACGAACATCCGCGGTATATTTACCATAAACTCGTATTCGTAATGTTTTTGCTGCCTTTTGACGTTCTTCGGCCGTTAATTGTATATGCTGTAATATATCCCACTCTTCTGCTTCCTGAAAACTTTTCGATTTGTGTACAACACGTTTTATCATGACAAACTCTCAGTTTCGATATCTATATCTATTTTCTAAAGAATTATCAAGAAACAATTTTAATTTAAATTAATTTTGGTATCCATTCAAGTCCTCATATTTTAAGGAAGAAGGCATGAAATGGGAGTGAAGAGATGGCGGTTTGGAAAGACCTGATAAAGGACCATAATATTATATGACGAAAAGTATATCGGTAAAAATTTTGCGTGAGGCTTCATTTTTGATTTATGATAAGTAGTAAATTTTACGAAAATGAATGAAATATAAAACGATCTCAATTTAAGTTAACCGCTTAGAACAGACCTCAATGATCCATCACAAATAACCAATAAAAACTATCCGATTACACTAATCTATCAAAAAAAACAATTGCAAATGCCAACAAACAACAGCCAAATACTTTTCGCCACTGATAGCCGATTTGTAGTTCCAGTCGCTGACCGGACAAGCAGTGAAAGAGGTATAAAACAAATTCAAAAAGTTTACTCAATTACTTCCTGTTAAAGTACCTTTTAAATTAAGTTGAGACGCGGAGCCATCTGGTAAGTTGTAATTGGTAAGGCTGTAAGTTGTGAATAGTTTAATCGTAAGCAGTAAGCATGAGACTGGTTCTCAGCCAGTTGCTATTCTTTTTTAAGGTGGTTAAATAGCATCACCACCCCCAATTTACGCAATTGGATTTCGGGCTATCCTGCCTCGCGGCAGTTTCGCGCTTGCCCCCCTGTCTCAGTTCTTTATTCATCTTTAAAGGTTACAGTGTATTGATGATTTGCAATATGTATCTGGGTAATTAATTGCCGTAATTTTTTTAAAACGTTTTGGAATTCTCTATAAGATTCAGTAAAAGATTGTTTGGGTTCCTGCACAATATCGCGTTCTTCTTTATGAATAATTTTTTTGTAAGCTGAGTTCTTAACCCTCTCGGCTAAAACCTCTTTATCGGTCAATAATTTTTTTCGAATTTCCAATGCTTCGGCAATACTTACTTTCTCTCCGTCATAATCAAGTTGGATATCAAAATTTGCCCGCTGAATTGCCTGATTGAGTTTGATTCTTTTTGTATGTACTTTTTTAAGCTGTTCTTCCATTTTCTCAAGATTGAAATCAGATACCGGCTCTTTGATCTCATCATCATTATTGCGGAGAAATCCTTCTCGTTTCCTGTGAGACTCTCCGGTTAAATTCTCGATGAGTTTAATAAGAAAGTCATACTCTTTGCGTAACTCTATAGCTTCGAATAAATACAAGTTTCCATTTTGATCCGGCATTTTTCTGCTCCTGCCATTTGAAGGGCTGCTTTAATATAACATAAAAATTAAATTTTAGAACTTGCTGATACTAAATATACAGAAATGGCTAGATAATACTATCTTCTGAAATAATTGTTCCTTGTAAATTGTTGTATTTTGGTAATCTTTTTTCCTGCCGGGATTTTTCACCAAAAAATCTCCTGGGACTACCACACATCCAGCATGAGCAAGGCTTTGGGGTATCTACACATATTCCAAGATGGGTTAAATTTTTATTATACCCCCAATAATTTTGTTTTATTCTTTTATTTTTAAGCCGTTGATAATGATGCCGGCGTAATGCCCGTTTGCTGATCATATTATTGTTTTAAGTCACTTCCTTTTGTTGCTTTAACATTTTTAATTGATTATTCAGCTTCTTTTACTTCCACTTAAGCATGATAGCCAAGTCTCTTCAGATAATCTTCACAAACTTCCCAGGATAAACCAAACTCTTTTACATCAGCTAATCCATCCCAAGATCTCGGGATGTAAGAAGATCATAACCCCAGTTTCGTAACTTTGTAACTGTATAATAATACACATCCTGATCGATGAGAAACCGCATTTTATACACTACCTACACATGAATTTCCTCTCGATGAACCAATTCCGTTGCATATCCGGCACAAGTACATTTTCTACAGTAATTCGCGTACCTTTTATACATGGTTTACCAAAATGAATTTTTGGATCGATAACAATTCTTTCCCTAATAAGAGGATCCATTTTTCTATTCTCCTGTTTGAGGGGAATGGGATAAATTAATGTATCAATTTTATGAACTGGTTTATAAAACAAATTGAGATTATTTTAATTCTGGCTTTCGCATTATTTCTATCCAACCCCCTAAACTAATCTAATTCTAAATTAACGATAAAAAAAGTAATAAAGTTCATCCCCGACAAAATACCTATTCATCCTTGAATACTGTCGGCCTGCCCCGTGAAATAACATCGGTTATAAACATTGCTTGTAGCTCAAAATTGTCTACATTCCTAAAAAAACACTTAATTGATTATTCTGGTATTTCACAGGGCCTGCCCGGTTAGCTGACCGTCCAGCGCCAGTGGTTAGACCCGATTTATTGACGGGCTCTGACCGACGGAGATCAAATCTTTTAGAATTTGGATGGGTATAGAGGTATTCCCGATAAATACACAGACCTCCTGTCTGCCACATGTTGGTAACACTATGTCATAAATCCCCGTGAACGGGAGAGGCGGGATTAAATCCTCTTCAAGATTTAAAAGTTAAAAGTTAAAAAATGGGGTATAAAGGTATAGGGTATAGGAAAAAGAGAGTTGTGTTTCCCGGCACGGCAACGCCTCTGGCACCGGAACGACAAATATTACCTAGCTTAAAAAATCCCTAATATATTCTAAAACCTCTTTTAAATTTGTCTGAGCGGAAGATTCTACTTTACCGCCAACATGTTTATGATGGGGAAATGTATCGACTTCTTTATGGTGAGGGGCATTGTCCCATCCAAAAATTATTGAGTTATCTGTTCTTAACCAGTAATAACTGTATGCAA
>CAZVKP010000264.1:0-5512 GCA_964627635.1 uncultured Calditrichaceae bacterium
CGACCGCTGTGGGCGAGCACCAGCACCAAAAATCCCGAATATTATGATGTGCGTTATGTTGAACCACTCATCGGACCTGATACCGTTAACACCATGCCGGACGAGACGATTACAGCGTTTGCAGATCACGGAAAAGTGGAAGCCAATACTGTGGAAAAGGATGTTGCAGAAGCCCAACAAAATCTGGAAAAATTATCGGAATTGGGAATTAGCCTCGATTTTGTGACTCAACAGCTTGAAGATGAAGGCATTCAGAAATTTATCGATCCCTTCGATTCCCTGATGGATAATCTTTCACAAAAGAGAAAGCAGTTTGTTTAGTAAACGAAATATGGAAAGGAGGGGAAGATAGTGAAATTAGAAAACAAAAATATTGCCATCTTTTTAGCCAATTTTTATGAAGAATTGGAATATTGGTATCCCTACTATCGAATGAAGGAAGAAGGAGCGAATGTTACCTCAGTAGCTGCCAAAGTGGATACTTATAAAGGAAAGAATGGCCTTCCTGCCAATGCCGATGTGTCCATTTCTGATGTAAGTTCGGACCAGTTTGACGCACTCATTGTCCCAGGGGGTTATGCACCGGACCACATGCGAAGAGCTCCCAAAATGATTTCATTTTTAAAAGAAATGTACGATTCGGGAAAAGTTGTTGCTGCTATTTGTCATGCCGGTTGGGCATTGGCTTCAGCCGGAATTTTAGAGGGAAAGAAAGTGACCAGCTTCTTTTCTATTAAAGACGATATAGTTAATGCTGGTGCAGATTGGGTGGATCAGGAAGTGGTTGTGGATGGAAAACTGATTACATCGCGTAAGCCTGGCGACTTACCCGCCTTTTGCCAGGCAATCATAAAATCACTCAGTTAATACAGATGATAATGCGCAGGTGGGGTGAAATTTGTTTAAGTGACTCGGCAAAAACTAAATTTTTATAAAATACCTTTTCATAATCAAATCATTGTCGAGGAGAATTTATGCAAACCAAAAAAATTACCGTTGCTAAAGTTGATGATTTGAAAAACGGAGAATTTAAGAAAATTGAAGCAGGCGAAAAGCACATATTGTTAAGCAAAATTGAGGATGAATTCTTTGCCACGGGTGTTTCTTGTCCCCATTATGGGGCGCCATTGGATGAAGGAATCCTAAGCGGGCATCGAATTCAATGTCCCTGGCACCACGCATGTTTTGACGCTAAAACGGGTGATTTACAAGAGCCACCAGCACGGGATAGTTTACCAAAATTTGAAGTAAAGGTGGAAGGGAGTGATGTGATAGTAGAAATTCCGGATGAAATTCCGGAGAGCCGCTTACCACATCTGGCTAAATTTGATGCACAAAAGGATAATCGGAAATTTGTTATTGTTGGGGGTGGCGCTGCCGGAAATGCAGCCGCTCAGGCATTGCGTGAAGAAGGATTTGAGGGGCAAATTATTATGATTAGCGCAGAAAACCGGATTCCCTACGATCGCCCCAATCTCAGTAAAGCATATTTAAAGGGCGAAGCCCCGGCAGAATGGATGCCATTGCGCTCTCAGGAATTTTATGATGAACTTGGCATAGAACTGATGCAGAGTAAGAAAGTAACTGAAGTAAATGCTGACGATAATACTGTAATCTTAGAAAATGGCCAGAAATTGAGTTATGATAAAATATTATTGGCGACCGGTGGAATTGCCAGGCGCTTAAATTTACCAGGCAATGAATTAAAGAACATTTTTACCCTTCGAAGTTTTGAGGATTGTGAGACGATTATTCAAGCCAGTCAAAATGCCTCCCATATTGTTATTATCGGTGGCAGCTTCATTGGCTTAGAGACAGCTTCCAGCTTACGTCATCGGGGACTGGAGGTTACCGTGGTTACGCCAGAGCGAGTACCTTTTCAAAATATATTCGGTCCGGAAGTCGGAGATATGTTTTTAAATCTTCATCGTGAGAATGGCGTAAAATTTTATCTGGAATCTGCTGTGGACAAGTTCGAGGGTAATGGTTCGGTGGAATCCATCGTTTTGGCTGATGGCGAAAAAATCAAAACAGACATGGTTATTCTTGGAATCGGAGTAAAACCAGCGACTGGTTATTTAAAAGGGATCGGGTATCTCCCGGACGGGAGTGTGAAGGTCGATCAACACTTTAAAGTTCGGGAAAATATTTTTGCTGCGGGAGATATCGCCACTTTTACTGATCATTATACCAAAGAGGAAATGCGGATTGAACATTGGCGAACGGCAGAACAACAAGGCAGGATTGCGGGCAAAAATATGGCGGGGAAACAAATAGCTTATGAAAGTGTCCCTTTCTTCTGGACAGAACAGTTTGGTTTGCATTTTCGGTATGTGGGACATGCGAAGAAATGGGACGAAGTGATAATGAGTGGCGATGTAATCTCCCACGATTTTTTAGCCTTTTATATAACGGCAGATAGAGTACATGCTGTAGCCGGGCTTCACCGGGATCGTGAGATGAATGCTATTGAAGAGCTGATGCGAATGGGTAAAATGCCGTCCGGTGGTGAAATCAAAAAAAATTCCATTGATTGGCTATCTTTACTTAATAAATAATGACAAATTTAACACCAGAGTATGATGCGGTAGTGATCGGATCGGGGCCGAACGGACTGGCTGCAGGTATTCGGCTTGCCCACAGGGGGCTTTCGGTGTTAATACTCGAAGCAGCAGAAACTGCGGGAGGTGGGGTTAGATCCGGTCAATTGACGCTCCCCGGATTTACTCATGATATTTGTTCGGCGGTTCATCCGCTTGCAGTATCTTCACCGTTTTTTAGGATGCTTCCGCTTGAAGATCACGGATTAAAATGGATTTATCCTAAAGTTGACTGTGCACATCCGTTTGATGATGGCTCCGCTGTTTTTCTTGAAAACTCCGTCGATTATACCGCTGATGCTCTGTTAGCGGATTCAAAATTGTACCGGAAAATTATGAGTCCCCTGGTTCGCAATTGGGATCAGCTAATCTCAGAAATTTTAGCACCGCTTCATATCCCCAGTCATCCTTTCCCGTTGCTTAATTTTGGCTATCGTGGTCAGAATTCAGTCGTTAATTTTTCTCAAAGGCATTTTAATGATTATCGAACATGTGGGTTGTTTGCCGGCTTAGCGGCTCATTCCATATTACCGCTGGAGAAACCATTAACACTTGCGGTTGGTTTGGTATTGGCCGCTGCCGGTCATGCTGTCGGTTGGCCATTTCCGGAAGGTGGTTCTCAATATTTGGCGAGAGCGCTAATTTCATATTTTAAATCACTGGGTGGTAGTTTGATTACCAGTAATCCGGTTAAGTCTTTTAATGAACTTCCCAAAGCAACTGTGTATTTATTTGATGTTACCCCTAAGCAGCTTCTGGAAATTGTGGGTGATAAACTGCCGGAAAGATACCAGAAAAAATTACGCAAATACAGGTATGGTCCCGGAGTGTTTAAAGTGGATTGGGCCTTGGATTCACCTATTCCATTTAAATCTAAACCGTGTTTAAGTGCGGGTACTGTTCATATCGGCGGCACGATGGAAGAAGTTGCGGAATCGGAACGGGCGGTATGGCAAGGCAGACATTCCGAAAAACCGTTTATTATTTTGGCTCAACCGTCTTTATTTGATACAACGCGGGCACCGGCCGCTAAACATACTGCCTGGGCATATTGTCATGTCCCAAATGGTTCCACACAAGATATGACTCAACTTATTGAAAATCAAATAGAACGCTTTGCGCCCGGATTCCACGAGGTAATTATTGAGCGGCATACAATGTTCCCCGCTCAATTGGAAAAATATAATGCAAACTATATTGGAGGGGATATTAATGGGGGTGTTCAGGATTGGCGTCAATTATTTTCAAGACCGGCTAATATGTTTTCTCCGTATTCAACTCCGGTAACAGGTGTGTATCTCTGTTCATCTTCAACCCCGCCGGGGGGAGGTGTGCATGGTATGTGTGGATACTATGCGGCGCACCAGGCTTTAAAGGATTGTTTTTAATAAAGCAGTTCAAAAAGGAGGGATTCTTTTATGGAAACAAATTGTTGATTAAATATTGGTTTTGCCTGAGATAACCGGGGATTAATTATAAGAAAACGGAACAAGTACGGATTTGTTTTATTATAGAGAAAAAATTAAAAATAAATAAAAACGGGAGGATGTGTAGTATGGATCTACTTAATATTGATCACCTCAAAGATTTGATTCAAAAACAACAAGAACCCTCTGTTTCAATTTATATGCCGACTTACCGAACTGGCAAAGAGGTTGAACAAGGTCCAATTCGCTTGAAAAATTTACTTAACAAGGCTGAGAAGGATTTGTCGGAAAGAGGAGTTCGATCGAATGAAATCAGGGAGATTTTACAACCTGCCGAAACTTTATTGGGCGATAATTATTTCTGGACCTATCAGGCGGATGGGTTAGTGGTTTTTTTATCGAAAGACAATTTTTTATATTACAGGCTTCCCATTCAATTTAATGAGTTTATCATAATTTCAGGACGATTTTATGTAAAGCCCTTGTTGCCTTTATTTAATGGTGATGGGAGATTTTTTATTCTGGCATTGGGGCAACGAAATCTCAAACTCTATCAAGGTTCAAGGTTTAACATCCGTGGGTTGGCGCTAAAGGATGTGGCTCCCAATTTGGAACAGGCGTTAAAATATGATGAATATCAAAAAGAATTCCAATATCAAGCAGGGGGATCAAGAAATAGAACGGACCGCCCCGGGCTTTTCCACGGACACGGCGGTTCAATAGACGATGCTGCTCATAAAAAAGACGTCTTACAATATTTCCAAATGGTGGATAAAGGCGTTCGGGAGAAGCTGAGAGCAGAAAATGCACCGCTTGTATTGGTGGGAGTGGAGTGGTTAATTCCTCTTTATAAAGAAGCAAATTCATACCCGAATTTGTTGGAAGACAGCGTACAGGTGAATCCAAGGGATTTAAACACCACTGAATTACATCAACGGGCTTGGGAAGTTGTTCAACCCCAGTTCCAAAAAACTCAGCAACAGGCAATTGATCATTATCATACCTTGTCTGGTACCGGAAAATCTTCTAATGACTTGGAAGAAATTGTGCGTGCAGCATTCAGTAATAGAATTGAAATATTATTTGTCAATTTAGAACAACAAAAGTGGGGACAATATATACCTTTAGAAGATTCAGTTGTTTTACACGAAGAAATGGAGAATGGCGACGAAGATTTGTTGGACTTTGCAGCCGTTCAGACACTTTCCCATAATGGATTGGTATTTGCTTCGGATAATGAAAATATGCCTACAGATGAACCGTTGGCAGCAGTGTTTCGGTTTTGATTGCTGTCTTTTTATACGTCCTCCCGAATATAGTAAACATTCGGGAGGTATCTTTTTATATTTTGACCGAACCACAAAATTCCGCATAACGATCCAGGATGTAAGTCCAACCTTCCGGGGAGTCCATGCCGGTACGGTACTCAGCAGAATTTTATCTCACTGGCGTACAAAGACAACCGGATATTACGACTAAGTCAGG
>CAZVKP010000265.1:0-5508 GCA_964627635.1 uncultured Calditrichaceae bacterium
CTTGCATCCCCCTCCCTAATGCATTAGGGAGGGGGAATGTGGGGGTGGGTCAGAAACTATTAATCTTAACAATAATGTCTTATTATATAATGTGCTGATAAAGTGTATAATCAATAGATGAATAATTGCCAAAAATTTCATATCACGATCTCTGAATTTAATCCCTGAAATGATTGATTTCTCCCATCTATCTCAAGTCCCCTCGTCCTCGGATTGGCTACATTTGTCATTCCTTTTTATTGCCATCATTGTTTTAATTGCACTTGCCGAATTTATTCGTAAAAAATTACAGTGGCGACAGGAAGCCACCAGAAAATTTGTGCATATTGCTGTGGGTTTATTGTTGCTACTGATGCCCATTTTGGTTGAAACCTCCTTACCACTACTCATTATTGCAATTTTCTTTACCATTTTCAATTTCATTGCGCTGCGACAGAATCTTCTTCCTGGAATACATATTGACCGGCGAAATTTGGGAACAGTTTATTATGCTTTTTCTTTTTTTATACTGATCCTTTTGTTTTGGTCCGGTTATAAAGTGATTATCATCGCAGCAATGATGGTCATGGCAGTAGGAGATGCGTCGGCTGCAATTGTAGGAAATACTTTAAAATCACCATACAAATATCGACTCATTGATGATGATAAATCTATTGTTGGATCCATAACAATGTTTGTCGTCAGTGCATTGTCAATTTTTTTAACACTCATTTTATATCCCCCCTCAATTGCAATTTCAAATCATACATATCTGGTGCTGTTTGGATTTTCTGTTCTAACAGCGATAATTGCTACTGCTGCCGAAGCGCTTGGTCACCGGGGAAATGATAACCTGACGGTACCTTTGCTCTCCGCAATTGTGCTTTTCTTCGTAATAAATAGCAGTGCCACTGAACATTATCAATTTTTAATTGGGATGCTACTTGGGGGAATTGTAGCCTATTTATCATTTAAAGTAAAGTTTATAACTGCCAGTGGCTCCTTTACTACATTTATTTTAGCTTCTGTAATTTTTGGCTTTGGTGGTTGGTTATGGACCATTCCCATACTCACCTTTTTTGTATTTTCAAGTTTGCTGTCCAAAGCTGGGAAATCAGTGAAATCCCAATATGAATTGATGTTCGAAAAGGGAAATCAAAGAGACCATGCACAAGTACTGGCTAACGGTGGTATAGCCGGATTTTTGATGAGCTTGCATACTTTATATCCCTCCCCGGTGTTGTATTTGTGTTACTTGGGTGCGCTCGCTTCCGCAATGGCGGATACCTGGGCAACGGAAATTGGGGTAGTATTTGGCAAAAAGCCGCGTCTAATAACAAATTTCAAAAAAGTTGCTTCAGGTACATCAGGTGGAATAACATTGGGTGGACTGATAGGTGCCTTATTCGGTGCCTTAATATTATCTCTCAGTGGTACTATTTTCTACACAAATAGTTTCAGTTTAAGTTTTTTAAATCATTTTGGTGTTGTTGGATTGGCAGGCTTTTTGGGTAGCATTATTGATAGTTATTTGGGAGCAACACTTCAAGTTCAGTACCAATGTACACAATGTGGTAAAATCACAGAAAAGAAAATGCATTGTCATGATATATCAACTTCAAAAGTTTCCGGAATTTCATGGATAAACAATGATATTGTTAATTTAATTGCAACTCTATCCGGTGGAATATTTGTATTATTAATGTTAAAAATGTTCAATCCCGGCTTGTTTTAGTCGATAATCTTGACTATTCTTAAACGTTTAATTATAATGTAAAGTAATTCAGATATTGCCATGGCTAAATATTTGTTTATTTTTTGAGTGAATTGTTATAAAATTTCAAGATTCTGATGACGGCAAATAAAAGACCAAAAGAGAAAAACAAACAGTTTGAGCACGAGGGTGAGCTAAAAAAGGATCGACAAAAAACAGATGATTTCCAAAAAGATGATTTTTGGGAATATTGTGACAACTGCGGTCAGCATTTGATCGTTCGTAAGTGCGAACTTATTTGTCCTAAATGTGGATTTTTTCATAGTTGTTCGGAGCCATAATTTAAATTTGAATTTTAAAACTGATATAGAACTGGTGAGTTTTTATGAGTTTATACAAAAAACACGTATTTGTCTGTGAAAATGAGCGTGATGAGAAAGATACCAAAGGATCTTGTTCCCAAAAAGGAAGTCGGGAATTTCGAGCGAAATTGAAAGAGGAAATTAAGCAGCGTGGATTAAAAAGTAAAATTCGGATTAATAAAGCTGGGTGCCTGGGAACCTGTAATCAGGGGATTTCTGTGGCAATCTATCCTGAACGCATTTGGTATGGAAAAGTGCAGGAAGACGACATCGCTGAAATAGTAGATAAGACTTTAATTAATGACGAATTGATTGAAAGACTTTTAATGCCTTTCATGAAGAAGAAAAAAGTGAAAAAGATTTGAACTAAAAAATATTATATTGAAATTGAGTAATCAATCGTTAAAAATAAAAGGAGATAACCATGTTTCAGGGCGCAATTGTTGCCTTGGTCACACCTTTTGATAAAAATGGCAATGTAAATCATGATAAAATAAAAGAATTGGTGGATTTTCATCTTCGCGAAGAAACGGATGGAATCTTACCGTGCGGAACAACTGGTGAGTCACCCACTGTTAACAAAGACGAAAAATTAAAGATATTTGAAACGGTTGTTACTGCAGCAAAAGGCAAAATTCCCGTAATTGCTGGAACAGGAAATTATAATACGCATGAGAGTGTAGAATTGACTCTTAAAGCCAAAGAAATTGGAGCAAGTGCGGCACTGATTATAACACCATATTATAATAAGCCGACTCAGGAAGGATTGTATCGTCATTTCATGACTATTGCTGATAAGACTGATTTTCCTCTAATCATTTACAATGTCCCCGGTCGTACTAGTGTTAATATTCTTCCCCAAACAGTAGAGCGATTAGCCAATCACCCCAAAATTGTTGCTGTTAAAGAAGCATCCGGAAACTTAAGCCAGGTTTCCGAAATATGTAAACGTACTAGCAAACAATTGAACATCCTCTCCGGAGATGACGGACTTACATTGCCAATAATGTCACTAGGGGGAAAAGGGGTCATTTCGGTTAGTTCTAATATTGTTCCGGGAAAAATGAAAGAGATGATTCGGGCAATGGAGGAGGGTAATAATAAACATGCACAGGAGCTGCACCAACACCTGGAAGAGTTAAATAATGCTTTGTTTTTAGAGACCAATCCCATTCCCATCAAAACGGCAATGAACCTTATGGGATTAGATGTAGGTGGTTTTCGGCTTCCTTTGTGTGAAATGAGTAAAGAACATCATAGTGAATTGAAAAAAGTGTTGCTCAAATATCAACTTATTTCTTGATGGCATGACGTAATTTTCAGATCATTATTAGGTTGAGTTTGTTAAATAAAGATAGTTTTTAAGTTTTAATTATTTCTACCTCCAAATATTATATGACAATAGCTAAGATTGGTACTAAAATTTTTTTTTATTGAATTTTAATACTCTACTTTAAATATTTACGTTGTATATCATAACTTTTTTAAAATAGAATGGTTTTTCGATTATAGTCACGTGGAGTATTAAATTATCATTATAGGTAATCTTAAAACTTTATTTCGCTTATTGTTGTTTATTTCCGTCCTCTTTTTTTACGGGGAAACGGTTGCTCAAATCCAATTGCCCCAAAACATTGCTATTGCTCAATATACGAAAGTAACTCCTGAAATTGATGGTAAAGTTGATAAGATTTGGCTAAAGTCAAATAATCAGAAAGGTTTTTTTCAGCGCGAACCTAATGAGGGACAGATTGCAACAAATGATACCCGTTTTTATGCGTTATATGATGAAAAGAATATTTACTTACTTTTTGTCATGCTGGATGACGCGCCACAATCCATCCCGGCACGTTTAGTTGAACGAGATCATCGTTTCTATCCGGATGACAGCATCAATTTTTATTTGGATACATATAATGATAATCGAACAGCATTCTACTATTCAACCAATCCGCTGGGCATTAAACAGGATGGATTAATTAGCGAAAATGGCGAGAATATCGATATGTCCTGGGATGGTATATTTGAGGTGGATGCTCGAATCAATCAATATGGGTGGGTTGCCGAATTTGCAATCCCTTTTAAAACACTTCGATTTAATGATGAATTTAAATATCAGGTATGGGGATTCAATGTCTTTCGAATCCGTAAAAAGAGCCGGGAAATATCCTACTGGTCCTTAGTTGACCAAAATTTCAGAAGATTTCGATTGGATAAAGACGGTGTCCTCATTGGTATGAAAAACATTAAAAGCGGTCAAAATTTAAGTTTTCTTCCCTACACCACAGCTCGGGGCACGCAGTTTCCTTCTGCCGAAGATGAATACGATTCAAACTTAGGACTGGATTTGAAATATGGAGTCACTTCAGATCTCACATTAGATTTAACCTTAAATCCGGATTTTGGACAGGTAGAAATTGATGAAGAACAGATAAACCTCGATAAACGATTTGAAGTGCAACTGGAGGAGAAGCGTCCCTTCTTTCTTGAAAACTCAACCCTGTTTCAAACACCCTTCTATCAGTTATTTTACAGCAGGAGAATCGGCGCACAAAGCGATATTAAAGGGGGTGCTAAATTTACAGGTAAAGTGGGCCCTTATTCAATTGGTGCATTAACCACACTTACAGGTGGGTGGGAGAATACAGGTTTGGGAGATCCCGATAAGCCGCCCACAGATGAACTATTTTCGGTATTTCGATTACAAAGAGACATTTTATCAAATTCAAATATTGGTGCCATGTATGTTGACCGCCAGGCAAATTGGGGCGGAGATTCCCACTTATACAATCGGGCAGCCAGCGTAGATTGGACAGTTTACAGTGGGCAACAATATTTTATAGGGCAGGGGGTATATTCTTTTAATTCTAATCGTGATCAAAATAATGATTTGATAAATAAGGAAGGTGGCGCGGTTTATGGGCAAGTGGGACATTACGGAAGAACATTTTGGTTCGACTTAAGTGCAACCTATTACGAACCGGATTTCAATATCGATAGCACTGGCTTCTTTCAAAAACTTGCCGGAAAAGGACATAAACAGGTCAGCCTCTATACTGATATGCACCCCTTTGTAAACGGTAAGATTATTCGAAGCTGGGGAATGAGTGTCCAGCCCATACTCCTTAAAGATTCAGATGGCAACGGACGGCTGCTAACGGCGCCAGCAGCCGCAGCCGTTGTTTTTTCGGTTTCACTTGCCGCTTCAGTTTCGGTAAACAGCCAGGAAAGCATCATCTCCCGTGCAATGGGTCCGGCCGTGCTCGATCCGGAGCCGCCGTGCTCGATAAGCACCACCACGGCAATACGCGGATTCTTCGAGGGCGCATATCCCACAAACCAGGCATGGGGACGAATTACATCTTCCCTGTGAAGTTCATGATCATCCGCCTGCCGGCTGACCACTTGGGCGGTTCCGGTCTTGCCGCTTATCTCCACGCGTTTGGAACGGAC
>CAZVKP010000266.1:0-5489 GCA_964627635.1 uncultured Calditrichaceae bacterium
TTCGGGTCCGGCGAAAACGGCTGGCTACATCATGTTTGTTCATTGTCCTGACCACAATCATTTTGGGTGTGCAGGTTTATGGCGCCTATTCACTGGTTTTAAACATCATCCTGATTGGGTTGGCAGCACTGTTCTCCTGGAGAGCCAATAAAACCCTGCTGCGGTTGGGGTGGATATAAACAAAACAAAAAATTGGCATAACAGATGTCCGAGTCAATCGTCATAACAGATAGGGATGATTTTTGATTGGTATCAAGAAAAATACCGAATGGAGCGATGCGGAACTGAAGGCAGTTTTAGATCAGGTGAAATCGGGGGAGCAAAGTGCTTTGGCTCAATTGATAGCTGCTTTTTATCCAAAGATATACCGCTATGTTTACTACCGGCTGGATAATCCGGAAGATGCCAAAGATTTAACCAATGATATTTTTGTAAAGGTAACGCAAGCCATAAAGAACCAGAAGGGGGCATTTAATGCCTGGATATATCGGATCGCTGCCAATGCGTTGACTGATTTTTACCGGCACCAGTCGGTGCGGCGGATTGTCACCAACGAGGTTCGGCTCCCGGAATATTCAGCAGACGGAGACCAAATGGCAGACAACATATTCCAGGGACCGGAACTGGAAAGAGCGATTAAAAAATTAACCGATGAGCAGCAGCAGGTCATCATCCTGCGTTTTGTGGAAGGCTATCCATCACAGGAGATTGCCAATATTATGGAAAAAAGTCCTGAAGCGGTTCGAGCAATTCAATTCCGGGCTTTGAATGCATTGAGGAAAATTCTGGGGGAGGGATAAAAAAATATCATGGAAAAGAATTTAGAAAATATTCTGGATATCTGTATCGATCAGATAAAACAGGGCAAAATGGTTGAGGAATGTTTGCAGCAATTTCCCCAATACGCCGATGAGCTGCGTCCCATGCTTCAACTGGCGCAGGGATTGGGACATCTACCTAAACCGAAACCTTCGCCGTCGGACCTACTGTCGGCGGGTATTCTAGTGGGAAAAAACCAGGCTGCCCAAAAAGAGGCGACCCGATCAAAATTTTTCCCGGCTCAATTTTTCTCTTCACCCAGGGTTTCGATGGCATTTAATCTGGTGTTGATCCTGATTGTCCTGTTCTGGGGGATGTCCACACTTTCCGCCAACAGCGTTCCCGGGGAATTTTTGTATCCGGTAAAAGTCTTTACCGAACGGGTTAAATTTGTCCTGACCTTCAAAGCAGAAAACCGGGCAGAACTGCGGCTGACATTCGCAGAAGAACGGATGCAGGAATTGTCTGAGCTGTATCAGACGAACGGACAGGTGGATACCGGCTTAATTAAAGTTATGCTCAAGGAAGCCCGTCTGGCACTGGATGAAACTTCCGTTACTCCCCAAAAGGCCGGTCTGATTTTTTCCAAAGCATCCCACTTAAATGAAACCCAGAAATTTTATCTGTCCAATATTCAACCCAAAGTTCAGGGCACTACCCGGCAGGTGGTGGATGATGCGATTCATACCTGCAACCGGCGCAGCGAATGGATGCAGCAAATGATGCAGGGGATGATAAAGCGAAAACCCATGAACAACATGATGCGGCAACGATGCCCTATGATGCGGGATTGGAAAAAAAATAAACGTCGCCCATAACGTATCTACAATTAGTTCGTCTGAACAAGTGAACGTATTTAAAATCCTGATTCATAATAAGAGGTTTGTATGTTAAGGATTACTTTTTTCGGTATCACAATGTTATTTATTGTTTTAGCAGTGGCACAATCACTGGAAGACGCATCGTCCGTGACCGGCAAGGATATTTATCGCCAACACTGTGCCAGTTGCCATGGAGCAGATCGTAGTGGCGCCGGAGAGATGTATCCCCCACTGAAAAATCTCGAAGATCGCTTCTCCAGAACCCAGGTGTTGGATCGCATCAATAATGGAAAAGGACGAATGCCGTCTTTTTCCCATTTGACTGAGGAAGAAAAAGGCGCCCTGATTGCTTTTCTCTTCGACGAAACCCAAGAAGACGTTGTTCTTTCCACTGAAATATCCGGCGAGCGCATTTTCAGAAGCAACTGTGCTTCCTGCCATCGGGCCACAGTCGATGCCCCACGGCCGACGGAAGCACGGATGATGGAACCGGCACCGCTGGCAGGTGCCGCTAAACGATTCACCAAAGATCAATTTTTCAATATCTTGGAAACCGGCCCCTGTTATATGCCTTCTTTCAATCACTTCACATCAGAGGAGAAAGAAGCGCTTTATTCTTTTGTTCAATCGCTGCAGGGAAAAGGTGAATCTTCCCCACCCACTATGGGAAAGCGCTGCCCCATGATGATGAGGATGAGAAGATAGAATTGACACAGGTTGAAGAAACTGGCCGGGTGCGGGCTGCCGATTTACTTTGTTTAAATTTGTCTGCCACAGGGCAGCATACATCAGCAAGACAAAAAATGCACAATGAATAAAACAAACTTAAACCAATTAAGAATGGAGATAAACAATGGCACGATTCAATAATGTAGATACGCAAACAGTTCAGCAATTCGAGGAACAAATTAAGAAAGATCCAATTGCTGCCCGTAAAGCTCAGGCAATAGAGGGCGAATGGGTATTAGACGAAGGCGATGTGCAGTTTCAATCAAACATCCAATATGAGGGCGGCGAGACGGTTTTCAAAGTCGATAATCCTACTTTCATGGGCGGCGGGGGAAAACTCCCCGGACCGATGCACTATTGTTTTTATGGACTGGCGTCCTGCTATACCGGCACCTTTGCCACCATGGCAGCCATGCTGGGAATCGAATTGAAAAAACTAACCACCCGGGTAGAAGCGGATGTGAATTTCTCGCGGGTATTCGGCGTGAGCGAGGAGCCCACTATGGAAGAAGTCCGGGTTACACTGACTGTAGAAAGCGATGCCCCGGAGGAAAAGATCAAAGAAGCCGAAGAGCTGGCGCTGCAACGCTGCCCGGTGGTGTTTACCCTGAAAAATCCGGTGAAGCTGACTCCGAAGTTGGAGATTTTGAAATAGATGGAAACAAAATGGCAAAATGATTTATCGGCAAAATAATTGGACAGGAATAGAGATTGTTCTCTGACCATCAATTTTGGAGAGAAAAAAGTTGTGGCGCAGCGGAAGCCGTCCCTGTGGGAAAAGCTTTGCGTGACGGCAAAGTAGAGCGGAAGGTTAGAGAGCTTACTACGAATAAAACAATTCTAATTGTCAGATAAACAGGATACTACATAATCCGGTTCATCTTGTTCATCCTGTCAAAAAAGTTGGTGCGAGTAGCACTACAGAGAAAGATTACTTTTTAAATAGCCGTTTCACGGAGTGATCACAGTGTGAAACGGTTTTTCCTAAACTTTCGCTGAAGTAATAGATAGTTACACATAAAGTTCAAAAAGGAGGAATGAACCATGATGCAAGATATGGGCGGAATGATGAACGGCTGGGGCGGTATGTGGCTCGGCTGGATCTTTTGGCTGGTGATACTCGGATTAATCATCTGGGGAGTGGTCACCATTGTTAACAATACCCGGGTACGTGACGAGCGCAAGAATCTGCCGCCTGGTGAAGATGCCCTGGATATTTTAAAAAAGCGCTATGCCCGGGGGGAAATCGATCAACAACAATTCCAACGGATGCAAAAAGAAATCAAGGATTGATAGTCCTTGAATTTATCAGGTCATAGCTTCTATTCAGAATTTTCTCGGGTATAGCTGATAAAGTCAAAAATTGAGGGAAATGGAAATGGCTTATGATATTTTAGCAATCGCCGCTCACCCCGATGACATCGAAGTGGTTGGAGTGGAGTATGCAGAGACTTTCCGCTGCCGAAGTCCGTTGCTTATTAAAGATTTGAATACAGTGGGAGAAATGAAATTCGGTTAAGTGACTGTTAAAAAACAGCTTATTAAATTCTCGGTATCACCCCATGCCATGGGCACCACCATGTGGTAGGGGGACTGTGTTCCCACACAGTGGCGCCTTTGGCGCGATCACCATGTGAAAAGACAAAACCATTAAGGGCAAAACCATTTTTTCTATGAGTTGTTTTATCGTTTTGCCCATAATAGTTATGCAATTTTTCTAATTGGAAGTAACAACTTATTTTAAATTCGTTCCTAAATAAAAACACTATGATGGCAGGTAATAATCATGATTAAAAAATTAATCTATTTCTCCATAGATCGACCCAAATGGGCTATTGCAGTGACTCTGGTGATCACCGCAGTGTTTCTCTTTCAATTCCCCAAAGCCCACATCGATACGGATCCGGAGAACATGCTGGAAACGGATCAATCCGACCGGGTCTTTTATGAGCAGATCAAGGATGATTTTGGCATCCGGGATATGATCGTGCTGGGGATCAGTGATGACGCGGGTGTTTTCCGACCCGAAACGCTGGATAAGATCGCCCGCATTACGGACGAGATTCTGCAAATTGAAGGGGTGATCGTGGAAGACGTGATCAGCCTGACCACTACAGATAATGTCACCTCTGAAGAAGGAACTCTGCGCGTGCGACGCATCATGACAGATGTGCCTGCTTCGCAAACAGAAGCCGGCGCTATCAAAAACGGAGTCTATGACAATCCCCTCTTTCTGGAAAAGCTGGTGTCGAAAGACGGCGATGCGATCGCTATCTATATCCCCATCCGGCAAAAAGACATGAGTCATCGCATTTCCAGTGAAATTGAGACAATTGCAGAAAAAGTGCTGGATGAAGGCCAGAATTACCACATTGCCGGTCTGCCGGTAGCTGAAGACACCTTTGGTTATGAAATGTTTTTGCAGATGGGTCTGCTGGCGCCGCTGACCGGGCTGGTTATTTTCCTGCTCCTGTTCCTGCTGTTTCGCAAAATCACGCTGATTATCTCCCCCATGATTGTAGCAATGGTCAGCGTGGTCTGGGGTATGGGCGCGCTGATTGGTTTTGGTTTCACTGTCCATATCATGAGCTCCATGATTCCCATTTTTCTCATGCCCATCGCGGTGCTGGATTCCGTGCACTTCTTGAGCGAGTTTTACGACCGCTATCCCAATCTTCGCGATCGGAGGCAGACCTTGCTGGCAGTGGTGGATGAGCTGTATGCACCAATGCTGTATACTTCCCTCACCACCGCCGCCGGATTTGCATCTTTGATGTTATCAGACATCCCGCCGGTGCGGGTCTTCGGCGCCTTCGTAGCATTCGGTATCATCGCGGCCTGGCTGTTGACCATTACCTTTATCCCGGCATCGATCATGTTAATTCGAGAGAAAAGTCTGGCAGCCAAAATCCTGAAGCCGCAATCCAAGCCATCGCTTCTGGCGGGAATTCTACCCAGGATGGGACGTTTTGCTTTCACTCGAAACCGGCTGGTCGTCACCGGCGCGGTAGTGCTTTTGGCTGCCGGCGTGTGGGGAATCACCAAAATTGTGGTCAATGATAATCCGGTGAAGTGGTTTGACAAGGATCATAAAATCCGTGTGGCGGACCGGATGATGAA
>CAZVKP010000267.1:0-5467 GCA_964627635.1 uncultured Calditrichaceae bacterium
CCTGGCAATGGAGCGTCCGAGCGACGTTTTCCCCACACCGGGAGGCCCAACAAAACATAGAATGGGTCCTTTTATTTGATTAACCCGCTGTAAAACTGCTAAATGTTCCAAAATTCTTTCTTTTGGCTTATCCAATCCATAATGATCTTCGTCCAGAATTCGATGTGCTTCTTCTACATCAAGCCGGTCTTCACTGCGATTTGACCACGGTACTTGAATCAACCAGTCCAAATAATTTCTGGTTACCGTATACTCAGGTGAGAGTGGTGGCGTTTTCTTAAGCTTTTCCAGTTCCTCAGTTGCTTTATCCAGAGCATATTGTGGTAATTCAGCAGCTAAAATAGCATCTTCTAATTTTTTTATTTCTGCAGGTTGATATTCATCTTCACCTAATTCTTTTTTGATAATTCTTAATTGTTCCTGAAGATAATATTCCCGTTGACTCCGTGTCATGTTTTCCCGCACCTGGTGATCCAAATCTCTTCGGAGATGTTGGTAACCAACAGCCTGTTGCATAATTGATGCAGTGAGACTTAGCCGTTCTGTGACGGATGAAGCTTCCAGAATTTTTTGCTTATCCCGTACGTTCGATTCAACATTCAGGGCAATAAAGTCAATGATTTTTTCAGGATCGATTAAATGTTCAGCATGTAAATAAAGTTCTTCCGGAAGTTCGGGATGATTTGTGGTGTATTCTCTGAATAATTCTTTGAGATTTTCCAGTTTTGGTGTAGATTTTTTGGAATAATCATTCAAGGCATTAAATGGACTTACCTTTACCCGGAAATAGTTTTTACTTTGTAGAAATCGGGTTATTTTAACCCGTTTAATTCCTTCTATCACAACTTTTAAATAATTATTGGGTAAGCGCATAATTTGCATTACCCTGGCTAATGTCCCTACTCGATATATATCTTTGGCATAGGCATCTTCTATTTCGGGATTTTTTTGAGATGCCACAACCACATATCCCCCGGACGTTTCAGATTTGTCCAATGCCTCTACGGATTTGGATCTTCCGATTACTAATGGCAAAATGGCATTTGGGAAAATTACCATATCCCTGATTGGTATTAAAGGAGTTTTATCAGGCAAATCTGTATCGTTGGTTGTTGTTGCTACGTTTTTGGGTGTTGCATTTTTTTTCATAAGAATTTATGATACTCGGTTAGATTAAATTCATAATAATTTAGGATAGATTGTTGGCTTGTGAGGAGAAATGTCTCGGATAACCCATCTTATAGATTAAAAATCAGGCAGATTTTTTTGATTTCTCAAATTTTAGAATCGGATCCGCCTGCTTTCTTATCACTTCTTCGGTTATCAGGCATTCTACCACGTTCTCTAAGGATGGAATGTTAAACATGACATCCATCATAACGCTTTCTAATATGGAACGCAAACCTCTGGCACCAGTTTTACGCTTGGTTGCCATTCGTACAATTTCCAGAAGCGCTTTCTCCGTGAACTTTAACTCAATTCCTTCCAATTCGAACAATTTTTTATATTGTTTTATTTGAGAATTTTTTGGTTCTACCAGGATGGATAACATTTCGTCTTCAGAAAGTTCATTCAGACCGATGAGCACCGGCAGTCGACCAACTAATTCCGGGATGAGTCCGAATTCAAGTAAATCTTCCGGTTCCACCAATTGAAACAAATCAGTATCTTTTAAGTTTTTTTGTGATTGAACATCCGCACCAAATCCCATCACTTTTTTGCCGGTTCTTTGTCTAATAATATCCGCTAACCCATCGAATGCGCCACCAACGATAAAAAGAATATTTTTGGTATTGATATTAACCATGGGCGCTTCGGGATGCTTGCGTCCACCTTTGGGAGGTATTGCAGCAACAGTTCCTTCCAAGATTTTCAATAATGCCTGTTGAACACCCTCTCCTGAGACGTCCCGGGTTATGGATGGACTCCCCGATTTCCGGGCAATTTTATCAATTTCATCGATATAAACAATTCCACGCTCGGTTGCTTCGATATCGAAATTTGCAGCGTTGTATAACCGAACCAGAATATTTTCAACATCTTCCCCTACATAACCTGCTTCTGTTAAGGTTGTTGCATCCGAAATCGAAAAAGGGACGTGAAGCATTCTGGCAAGGGTTTGTGCCAATAAGGTTTTGCCGACCCCGGTTGGTCCAATCAGCAAAATATTGCTCTTTTCAATCTCAACTTCATCATCCCAGCCACCCATTAAAATCCGTTTATAATGATTATAAACCGCAACGGCAATAGTGCGCTTTGCCAAATCCTGACCCACCACGTACTGTTCCAGGAAATTTTTGATTTGTTCGGGTTTGGGAAGCTCGAAGTTGTTGGTTTGAAATTGCTGGTATTGGGATTGCCGCAAAATTTGATTGGCACTCCGAATACATTCTGTACAAATACTGGCATGAGCACCGGTTATAAGTTGCCCCACCTGATCGGCATGTTTACCGCAAAACGAACATCGAACTTCATGATTAAATTTCTGATTTTTTTGTGTCATACAATATCCACTATTAATTTACATAAAGCAGCAGGCATCATTTAATAATATAACATGTAGAAAAATTACTGACCATAATTTTCTTAAAAACTTGAAAAAATTCAGTAAGTTGAACAACATATACCAGCGTTTTCCTTTTAATTTTTGGCTTATGAGGATGAATTATAAGAAGAAATTACTTCTTCTTTGTCCGTTTCGGTGTTTCTCTTTGCTGGAGAATTTCATCAATTACCCCGTATTTTCGGGCCTCTTCTGAGCTCATAAAGAAATTACGATCGGTATCATTCGCAATTTTATCAAGCGCTTGTCCGGTCTTTTCAGCTAAAATATGATTTAATTGTTCTCGCACCTTCACAATTTCTCTGGCGTGAATATCAATATCAGTTGCCTGCCCCTGAACACCACCCATCGGTTGATGAATCATAATGCGGGCGTTGGGTAGGGCAAACCGTTTTCCTTTTGCCCCGGCGGCTAACAAAATTGCTCCCATGCTGGCTGCCTGACCAATACAATTGGTAACGACATCCGGCTTAATATATTGAATTGTATCGTAGATTGCCAATCCTGCCGTCACAACTCCACCAGGACTATTGATATAAAGATAAACATCTTTTTCCGGATCTTCAGCTTCCAGAAAGAGCAACTGTGCAATAATCAAACTGGCAATATTGTCATCAACCGGTGTACCCAAGAAAATGATGCGCTCTTTTAATAAACGCGAATAAATATCGTATGCACGTTCACCGCGTCCGGTTTGTTCGATAACCATTGGAATAAGTGCCATATTCTATTTCCTCTCTTCATATAATAATTTTCTGTTTCTTCGATTCCTTCTCACCTTTTTCAGGATATTTTTGTTCCTCAGTAATTACATTTATGTAGTTTGTTATTGTTGAGTCGGGTAAACCTCCACAATTTCGGCATGTTCCTTAAGCATATCCAATACTTTTTTCTCCAGCAAGTCATCTTTTAGTCTTTGCAGATACTGGGGATTGCTTTTAGCAACCTTTTTGTTCTCTTCATCTAAATTTGATTCTTCAATAAAATTAATCGCTTCTTCATCAGATATGGATATATTTTCGGCTTCCTCCAGCTTTTTCTTTAAATAAAACCAACGGATATTATGAATGGCAGCAGCGCGATATTCTTTACGAATCTGGTCTTCGTCAATCTCCTGTTCCTGGGCTTGACGATTTATATCTGCGACCATTTCATTTAAATAATTATCGATGAGGCTGGGAGGAACCTCGAATGGATTTTCTTTTAACAATTCGTCAATTATTCGATTATTAAATGCTTGTTCACTTCTATTTTTTATATCGATCTCAATATTTTTGCGAACCTGATCCCGTAATTGATCCATCGTTTCCAGGTTTTCATCGTCCAGGTTTTTGACAAACTCATCGTTTAATTCCGGAAATTCTTTTTCTTCAATTTTTTTAGCGTGAGCCTCGTAAATGGTTTTCATTGGTTGTTGCTCTTTCGATTCGGGAGACGGAGGTTGTTCCTGTTCAACAATTCGCTTTTCATCTTGTGTAATTCCGATGAGCTGAGATTCAACTTGTGGATCAAATTTGCCTAAACCCAATTCTACTTGCAGATCGTTATATTTATGACCAATAATCGGCACCTGGCCTTTATCCAATTCCTGGACATCAAAGTAGAGAAAATCGCCTTCTTTTGCTTCCTCAACTTCCTTAACAGTTGCATACTGTTCCCGGATGTGCTGAAGCGCATTTTCAACCATTTCATCCGTTACTTCTACAATATCTTTTTCAACTTTTAAACCCTTGTATTTTTTAAGTTCAATTTCCGGTTGCACCTCAACTTCTATCTCAAACTGCATCCCGGATTTTATATCCTCGTAATTAAAATCGGTAATTTTTCCCTGTGCAACGGGTTCAATCTGAGCCTCTTCAAGCGCTTTACCGTAATATTTTTTAAGGGTCTCCTCAATAATATCCTGCTGAATAATATCGTTAAAGCGCTTCTTTACCATTCCCAATGGGGCATGGCCTCTTCTGAAGCCGGGAATATCTGCTTTCTTTTGGTACTGTTTGAGCACTTTTTTTTCGATCGGATTTAATTCTTCCGGTGCGATATCGACTTTTAATTTTTTGGAATAGGAATTCAGAGTCTCAACTTCAGTGTGCATGAAATATCCTTTTTTATTTGTCGAAATTTAAACTTCACTCATTATTTATAATCACAAAATATAATATTTTACCTATGTTTTTGCAAGTTCGTTAAAAATGGATAAATCAGACAGTTGAATCACCGGATATTTCTGCTAAGTTTTAATTTCATTTAACTTTTTAATCTCTTACATTATTAAAAAAATTGAGTAATAAAATGAAAAAATCGATCCTTCTTGCTGCCATTCTTTTAATTTTAATTTCCTGCGAAAAAAAAGAAGAAATGAGGGAAATGAATATCCCGCCGACAGTGCCAGCCTCTTTTTCTCAAAACCTGCCCCGACCTTTTTTCGAAAAACATCAACATCTCTCTGAAATTTACTGGAAAGCCTGGGAAATTTTGCAAGATCATGTTAAACAAGGCACACCTGAAAACGGATTTTCGGATCGATATTTAGATGAAGGGGCGGATGATAAGATTTATCAATGGGACACCAATTTTATGGCGTTGTTTGCTATGTACGGAGAAGAAATTTTCCCGGCTATGGCTTCATTGGATAACTTTTATCGAAAACAGCGGGATAACGGCTGGATTAGCCGAACATATTTTGAAAAAGATGGCAGTCCTACCGGCCAACCTTCATCAGACCAGCCGATGATTCATCCGCCGTTGTTCGCGTTTATCGAGTGGAAATATTTTTTACTCACCGGGGATAATTCTCGTTTTGCAACTGTAGTGCCCATACTGGATGCTTATTATAACTGGATTGATCAGAATATGAAAGGGGATTTTGCTGCTGCAGGACTTTATTATAATACAAATGTTGGA
>CAZVKP010000268.1:0-5442 GCA_964627635.1 uncultured Calditrichaceae bacterium
GAGAGTAAATATCAATCTTGTTGGAACCCAATACTTTTTGACTATCTCACTCACCCGCAAAAGCTTTATCCTTGTTTACAATCATCCCTGTAGTTGTCTTCCTGGTATCCCCGCTCTGCGGTGATACCCTTCAAATCTTCCGCAAAAGTAAACTGACATTTAGTACAATTCTGGCTGGATCACGCAGCAACGGAGAGCATTGATGCGAGAAAAGGCGAATTAGATATTGTAGCGCCGATCGCTGATCGGCAGTCCTAAACCTTCATAGACAACTTTACCCGTCCCCGTTCCAAATCGATGTCAATGACTTTCACACTGATTACATCCCCCACCGAAACCACTTTATGGGGATCTTTCACAAATCGTTCACCCATTTCACTCACGTGAACCAGTCCGTCCCGCTTGACGCCAATATCCACAAATGCACCGAAATCCACCACATTCCGGACTGTTCCCTTAAGGACCATTCCTTCGCGGAGATCTTCAAGTTTCAGTACATCACTTTTAAATACCGGTTTGGGCATCTCTTCACGTGGATCACGTCCTGGTTTTTCAAGGTTTGCCAGAATATCTTCCAGAGTAGGCTCTCCTACTCCTATTTCCCGGGCTAAATCGCTAAAATTATGTTGCTCATTTTTGATTTGATATCTGAGGGTTCGCCATTCCGGCGGATTATCCAAAATCTTGAATTTTTTGAGTAATGTCTTGGTTGCTTCATAGGATTCCGGGTGAATGCTGGTGTTGTCCAGCGGATTATCTCCATCGGGAATGCGAAGGAATCCTGCGGATTGTTGGAAGGCGATATCTCCAACGGCCGGTACATTGGGCAATTGTTCACGATTCCGGAACTCACCATGTTCATCGCGATATTTGATGATATTTTCTGCAGTGCGCGATGTTAATCCGGAAATATTTTTAAGCAAGCTCATGGATGCCGTATTTAAATCCACTCCAACTAAATTGACAGCGCTTTCCACCACAATCTCCAACGCTTCGCCCAACTTTCTTTGGTTCACATCATGTTGATATAGTCCTACCCCTATACTCTTAGGATCAATTTTTACCAGTTCGGCAAGGGGATCCAATAACCGTCGTGCTATAGAAATATTCCCGCGCATACTGGCTTCCAAATCCGGGAATTCCTGTTTTGCTATTTTAGAGGCAGAATATACCGAAGCGCCTGCCTCATTGACGATGACGTAATAAACTTCTTTACCACCTGCTTGCTTAATTTCAGCTATTAATTCCGCCACCAGCGTTTCGGTTTCCCTTGAGGCAGTTCCATTGCCAATGGCAATCACATCCACATCATATTTATCAATAAATTTTCTCAAAATGGTCTTTGCCTCAAAAACCTGATTTTGGGGTGGATGGGGAAAAATGGTATCCCCTTCCAGATATTTACCGGTTTTATCAATTACCGCCACTTTACAGCCGGTGCGATAACCCGGATCGATTCCCATGATCATTTTGTCCTTTACCGGCGGTTGAAGCAGTAGATTCTTTAAATTTGTTGCAAAAACATTAATGGCATGTTCGTCGGCACTTTCGGTTAATTCATTTCGGATTTCACGCTCAATGCTTGGCGCAATCAGACGTTTGTATGCATCTGCTATTGATTCTTCTAAATGAGGTAAAAAAATTGATTTATCATTCGTAATGTAAATTTTTCGAATCTCAGGAAGAACTTTTTCCACATCTACGTCGATATGGACTTTTAAAAACTCTTCCCGCTCGCCGCGATTAATCGCCAGAATCCGGTGAGGTTTCAACTTAGAAATTGGTTCGGAAAAATCGTAATAAAGCTCGTATTCGGATTGTTGATCCGGATTTTTAGCCTGACTTCGCAATAATCCGTTTTTTCGGGTAAATTCTCTGATTTTCTTTCGAATATCCGCATCATCCGAGATTACTTCCGCAACAATATCCCGGGCGCCGGCAAGAGCATCCTGCGGATTTTCCACTCCCTTTTCTTTATCCACAAATTCGGATGCAACTTCCTCAGGTGTTCCGGTTTCCCACTGCTGTGCCAACATCATCTCAGCCAACGGCTCTAATTCTTTTTCTTTGGCAACCGTAGCTCTGGTTCGTTTTTTGGGTTTATACGGTAAATATAAATCTTCCACTTCCTGCAATTTCATGGAAGAACGGATTTTCTTTTTCAGTTCCGGAGTTAGTTTTCCCTGTTCATCGATAGATTTAATGATCGCATTTTTACGATCCTCTAACATCCTCAGGTACTTTATCCGGTCTTCGATCGAACGAATTTGATCCTCATCCAATTTCCCGGTTGCTTCTTTCCGGTACCGTGCAATGAAAGGTACCGTGTTTCCAGTATCCAGTAATTCAACTGTATTTGCCACCTGGAAAGCTTTTAGGTTCAATTCCTGAGCGATTAATGTGTAGAAATCTTTTTCAGTCATAGCAAACCTCGTTGTAAATCCGCTAAAAAGATAAGGATTCTTTCAATCAGAGGTCAATTTGAAATTTTTATTATGATGAGAATTCAGTGGATGATGGTGAAATGATTTTATTCATTTCAGTGTAGAATATTTAATTGAGTTGTGCGAACGGGGAAGGAGGTTTTCTGTTTTTGCTCATCTTTTTCAGACTAATTTATTGGCGGTGGTAGGAAACAAACACGCTTGCAATTAATCTGTTCTATGGATCATCTGATTATCTGCCTTTAAAAGATATGCTTTCCCACTTCCGTCTTTTAGCTGCACCACTACCGTTACACTATCACCGGGTTCCCATTTAGGACCGCCGCTCGCGACTTTTTCTAATTTTGAAAGCGGCTCATCCGATGATTCTGATTTTTTCACCGGCAGTGATTCCTCCCAGATTTCTTTCTTATGAATAATCCACAATTTGTCAGCAATAATATTTTTAGGAAGCGTTTCTGAATTGACCGGTAAAATTTTGATAACTGCCCTTAGTGGTTTTCCGTCAGGAGGAGAAATGGGCATAAAATCCCGCCACAAATATGTTTCTAAAATCAATTTAGTTTTGTTGATGGTTACTGTGTCCGGAGCTGTAAGAAGTTGATTTTTCAACTGTTCTTTTGAATCCCGTGAAAAAGAGAGTAAGACCGCGCTTACAGTCCCAATTAAAAGAATATTGCTTAACTGAATTTTCATTTCAATTTCCCATCTCAATTTAACAAAATTTGCTATCTATATCATTTGATACATTTTGCCAATTATATTTGTTTCATATGGCTGATTCTATTCAATTTAATGAAATAAATAACTATTTGCTGAGATTTGCAATTTGTTGTATAATATGGAAACCCATGAATACTTTAATTTCAATTTTTCCATATTATTACAAAATTTAAGGTCTTCCAAATGAAGAAAGAAGAACTCATTATAGGTGTACCAAAAGAAATTTATGAAGATTGCAGATGCGTCGGTCTGGTTCCTGATTCAGTAAAGTATCTGGTCAATAATGGTCACAAGGTGCTGGTACAAAAGGATGCAGGCATAAAAGCATATTATCAGAACGAATTTTACCAGGAAGCAGGTGCCCAACTAATTGATTCTGCAGATGAACTATATGACAAAGCTCATGTGATCCTGAAAATCCGAACACCTCTGTATAACAAAGATTTGAAAAAACACGAATTGGATTTGATGCAGGAAGAGACTACTATTTTGAGTTTTTTATCTCCGACGTTGGAACCTCAGATTGTTCGAAAACTCATCGATCGTAAATTAACCGGTTTTGCAATGGAATTAATTCCCCGTATATCACGGGCACAAAATATGGATGCGTTAAGCAGTTTAAGCACCGTAATGGGATATCGATCAGTTCTTTTGGCTGCGAATTTCCTGGGAAAATTTTTCCCATTATTAATGACAGCAGCGGGAACCATCCGTCCGGCGAATGTGCTGGTCATTGGCGCCGGAGTTGCCGGTCTGCAAGCGATTGCGGTGGCACACCGGTTGGGGGCAAGAGTGGAGTCATTCGATACCCGTCCGGCAGTAAAGGAGCAGGTAGAAAGTCTGGGTGCCCGATTTGTAGAAATGGAAATTCCGGAAGATATGGAAACAAAATACGGGTATGCCAAGGAAGCATCCCAAGAATTTATAAAGAAGGAGATGGAAGCAATTGGTGATCGGTTGCCCAGAATGGATGTTGTTATCACCACAGCTTTGGTTTACGGGCGAAAGGCCCCTGTGCTCATTTCCGAAGATATGGTAAAATTGATGCAGCCAGGCTCAGTTATTATCGATCTGGCGGCAGAGCAGGGTGGTAACTGCGAACTTTCCGAGGCTGGTAAGACGATACAGCCTTACGACGTGACAATTCATGGTCCGGTTGACCTGCCTTCTCAATTACCACTTCATACCAGTTTAATGTATTCCAAAAATGTAACCAATGCATTCGGAAACCTATTTCAGGCGGAGGATGATTCAATTGACCTGGAGGACGAAGTGAACACCAATGCGCTGGTTACATACAAAGGTGAAATAATCAGCGAAATGGTAAAAAATGATTTTAAGGAAAAAGGAGAACAATAATGTCAGGTGGATTGATTGTTTCCATTTATATATTAGTATTAGCCGCATTTGCCGGTTTTGAATTGATTACCCGGGTGCCACCCCTACTTCATACGCCTCTCATGTCCGGTGCGAATGCCATCTCCGGAATTACCATTGTGGGAGCGCTTATCAGTGCGGGATCCGGGGAGACGACCATCAGCACTATATTAGGATTTATTGCAATTGTTTTTGCAACAATCAACGTGGTTGGTGGATTTTTTGTGACTGACCGGATGCTGGAAATGTTCAAAAAAGAGGATAAACCGGAATGAATATTATCATAAATCTCTTCTACTTAATATCCATCAGTTGTTTTATTATTGGCTTGAAATTTTTAAGTTCGCCAAAAACCGCACGCAAAGGCAACCTGTTTGCCATGACCGCCATGTTCATTGCAGTTGTGGTTACCCTGTTCGATAAGCAAATAATTGATTATACCTATATTATTGCGGGAATCATAATCGGTGGGGTAATTGGTGCGTACGCAGCTCGAAAAGTGCAAATGACAGCTATGCCACAAATGGTGGCGGTATTTAACGCATTTGGTGGTGGTGCTTCGGGTTTGGTTGTATTATCTCAATTTTTTCAAAATCCCTCCTTTGCTCAAGCAGATGCCAGTACCGCTGTAACGACAGTTGTCAGTTTGTTTATTGGGATGCTCACATTCAGTGGGAGTATTGTTGCATTCGGAAAATTGCAGGGATTGGTGAGAAGTGCCCCCATCGTATATCCGGGTCAGAAGACCATTAATTTTTTAATTCATGTTGTCATTTTAATTGTTGCAGTGGCGTTTTTATGGCCCCTTTCAATTCAGGGATTTTTTCTTCTGTTAGCAATTTTCGTTCTCTCCAGCATTGTTGGTATTCTGTTGGTCATTCCAATTGGCGGCGCAGAC
>CAZVKP010000269.1:0-5434 GCA_964627635.1 uncultured Calditrichaceae bacterium
AAAGAGCTGATCAAATATTCAAAAAGAACTGAAAATGTGGACACTTTTCACTATTTATCAATACAACCATCACATGAAAAGCAAACAAATTATGATGTGAAATTTTATAATATCAATCTCGATGTTCATTTCGATCCTTCTTTAAAATATGGACAGTTAAACGGAATTGTTGAAATATTATTTGAAATGACTAAGGATTTTCAAACGGAAATTGTCTTAAATTTTAGTTCTGTGTTAAAAATTGATTCGATAATTGGTGCTCAGAATTATCATCACGAAAATAATTTATGCAAAATCTCATTTGCCGATAATTTAAAAAATGGAGAATTGAAGAGAATAAAAATTTATTACAATGGGTGGCCTCAACCATATCATGAATGGATTACCGGTTGGAAAGTAACATCCTATACCTCCTCAGAAAATAAAAAATCACCCTGGTTAACAACCATTAATCCGCCCTATGGCGCTCAAACCTGGTTTCCCTGCAAAGATGATCCGGCGGATAAGGCAGACTCAGTGAAATTTCAAATTACAGTACCCGATAGTTTAGAAGTAGTTTGTAACGGCAAATTAATTGGAAGTTTTCCCCATACGGAAAATCGCAAAACCGTTATTTGGTTAGAAAAATATCCCATCCCACCCTATTTAATTGCTGTAAATATTGCAAAGTATCAAATATTTCAAAAAGTCTACAAACAACCAAGTGGAAGTTCATTTCCACTTCAAATCTACTGTTTTGAAGAGCAGGCTCCTTTCATCAAAATTATTTTTTCGCAATTAAAATCTATGTTAGATTTTTATACATCCGTTTTAGGGGCTTACCCTTTTGAAAAAGAAAAATATGCGATAGCATCCTTTTCAACGGTTGGGGGAATGGAAAACCAAACAGTAAGTGGAGTGAGGGGAATTAATCCAAGAAATTCAGTTTTATATGCCCATGAGCTTGCACATCAATGGTTTGGAAATTTAGTGACACCTGCAAATTTTCATCAATCCTGGATTAGTGAAGGTCTTGCCACCTATTTTACCGGATTATATATTAAGCATTCAGAGGGGAATAGTGCCTTCCGTGATTATATGAAATATCATACTTCACTAACTAAAGGTAATGTGTGGGTGGAAAACACAACGAATCCAGATTCAATTTATCATTACGAAACAGTTTATAACAAAGCGTGTTGGCTATTTTATATGTTACATCAAAGAGTAGGGGACCGGGTGTTTTTCCAAACAATTCAAAGAATATTGAAAAAATATGAGTATCAAACAATTGATTGGAAACAATTACAAGAAGAATTTGAATTAACAAGTGATAAAGAATTGTCTCAGTTTTTCTTTCAGTGGATATACGGGGAATATATACCGGAATTAGATTGGGTTATTTATCATGCAAAAGATCCATCCGGTGAATTTCAGTATAATATTCAAGTAAAACAACGGCAGCCAGGCAAAATCACCTTCGTTTTACCGGTCGAAGTAAAGTTCCAATCGGAACTTGCACAAGATACCACATTGATTTTTGAAGTATTCGAGCGTAAATATCAATTTAACACATTCTTACCATTTTTGGCAAAAAATATTGAAATTGATCCCTCAAATAAAATAATGATGGGGTCTAATTTAAGAAAGGGAGGAAAAATCCCACAACAAATATATAGTAAACATAAAGTTATTTCCTCTAAAATTGATAAAATAAGTAATTAGTGTCTGAACGAAAAGCCCTGTAAAGCCCTTAAAAGGGCTAGGAAGGATTTTTAACAATTTTAATCCCCGCCATAAATGGCGAGGCTATTCCCTTATTCTTCAAGAAGTATACATTACAGTTGGAATTTAGAACCCACTGTATGGAAATAGGTTCTCTAAACTGTTGAAAATTACACAATTAAAATGTTTGAACTGTGTACAAATTTTGTTTAAAATTTTATAAATCATGTAATAGCAATATATAAATTTTTGATATTTTCGGCATCATATTTGTTTTAAATGTCTCAAAAACATGGAGGTAAATTATGGAATTAAATTACTCCCAGAAAAATGGAGCAATGAATGTCTCAATTATCGGCGCAGTAGATAATGAGAATGCAGAAGAGTTAAAAGAAAGATTTCAAGAATTATTAGAAGAAGATTTCCAGGAAGCTGTGTTCGATTTGACTTTTGTTCCTTTTATCACCAGTTCCGGCATTGGAAAATTTTTAATATTTTATAAAAATATTGTAGCAAAGAGTAAAAAAATGAGAATAAAAGGAATAAATGAGAATTTATTAGATCTATTTAAATCCATAAAGTTAGACCAATTATTCCCGATAGAACAATAGATGGATAGGATTCCTATGTCCTCTAAGGAAAACATGTCCAATATTATGGTAGTTGATGATGAAGAAATGATCATTGATTTATTGGGTGATTATTTTGCTGATTTGGGTTATGGTGTTCAAGTGGCAATGAGTGCAGAAGAAGCTGTCGAAAAACTCAACAACGGGAATAAAACTAATTTGGTAATCACTGATATTAATTTACCCGGGAAATCCGGTCTCGAATTATTAAAGATAATCAATGAAACCAAGGACGATTTACCAGTTGTTTTATTAACCGGACTGAAGACGTTGGATACAGCAATCACAGCCGTTAAAAGTGGTGCAAGTGATTATATCACCAAACCGTTTGATTTGGCCTCCGTGAAGAAAGTGGTGGAAAAAGTTTTAAATAAACAAAATAAAGTTTACAGAAAGCAAAAAACTTATGAAAATCTTCAGCATCTTCGAATGAATTTTCAGTTTACTTCGACAGAATTGGAACCAGGAATTTTAGCGAAAGAATTATCCACAATTCTAAACAAAATGCATTTTAGTGATGAAGAGGAAATTAAACAGTACGAATTGGTATTTACAGAAACACTCATCAATTCCCTAGAACATGGGAATTTAGGACTCGAATCATCCAGTAAAAGTAATGATATTTTACAGATGGCTGAATTTGAAGAATTGAAAGAAAATAGATTAAATGATCCAAAATATGCAAACAGAAAATTAAATATCACATTTGAATGTAATCAGGATTTGTTTTGTTTTACCGTGAAAGATGGGGGAGCGGGTTTTAATTGGCAAAAATATGTTGATAATACACATAAAATCACTGAAACTAACCTTGATTCGCACGGACGAGGATTTATGATTATTCGTCACCTTATTGACGAGGTTCATTTCAATAAAGAAGGAAATATAATCACTTTAATTAAGAACAGAGAAAGTGCTCAAAAATAGTACAATAAATATAACCTAAAATATTATATCACCCACGCTCAATTATATTTAAATGCCCTCAGTTTAAAACTTCCAATTTTATCCGATAATTTTAGCTTGATTTAACCTAACAAACATGATTAATTTAATTGGAAATAGGCTTTGTAAAGGATTTTTTTCATGCCCGATATAAAAATTATGGTTGTCGATGACGATTATTCGTCTCGATTATTTCTCCAAAAGGTGTTGGAGAAAGAAAAGTATCTTGTAACAATGTGTAGTGATGGTGTTGAGGCTTTAGAAGTGTTGAATCGGCAAACATTCGATCTTGTCATTTCGGACCTAAAAATGGAAAGTATTGGCGGGATAGAGTTACTGGAGAAAATAAAATTCGCAGACCCTCAAATTGCCGTTATTATTTTAACAGGACATGCCTCCATTCAAACAGCAATTGATGCGCTTCGGCTCGGTGCAAGTGATTATCTGATTAAACCGATTAATATCGAAGAATTACGAATCCGGGTGAAAAAGGCATTAGAGCGGCAGGAATTAGAAAGAAAATTGAAAGAAGCTGAACGACGTATAACCTACAATGCAACCATAACAACGGCCAACCACGAAATTAATCAACCACTCACGGTCATTCTATCCGGCGCTGATATGATAAAAATGGAATTGGAAAAGGAAAAGGATACAAATCCTAAAATTTTAAATTATTTACAGCTCATAAGAAAAGCAAGTCAGAGGATTGCGACCATTTTGCAGCGGTTTCGAGAAATCTCTTCTCCGGTGATTCAAAAGATTCCACATGGTATGCAGATGATAAAGCTTAATGTTGAGGAAAAAGAAAAAGCAGAAAAAGAGCGATATGTTTTGGTCATAGAAGATGAAGAAAATGTAAGGCAAATTGTAAGAGGAATACTTGAAAATGAAGGTATTAAGGTTATTTTAGCCTCCACTGCAAAAGAAGGTATTGAGATATGTAAATCTCATAAAGAATTGATAGAACTGGTTATACTCGATTTTTATTTACCGGATGGTACCGGCGGCAAAGTTTTCGAAGAGTTAAAAAGACTAAATAGTACATTAAAGGTAATTGTTACTTCCGGCTTTGAATTTGATGATGCCATTCAAGAAGTTTTAGATAAAGGTGCTTTAGGATTTATTGGAAAACCGTTCAGCAGTGAACAACTGGTATCATTTGTTCGACAACTTTACGGATATCAACTTGAAGCTTAACGCAGAGTCTTAGATTGTCTCTACTTATTGCAATTGATAACTACCTGTTTTTCTTTTTCAACCAAGTCATTGCAAATCCCGTTTTTGATTGGGTTATGCCAATCGTTACAGATATTGATAACTGGAGAATTCCTATTGTCATAATTTGGCTTTTCTTGATGATTAAAGGGGGTCGGAAAGGTCGGGTTGCTGCATTATTGATAATCCCGGTTTTGGTTTTGGGGGATCAGATAGCGGCTTTTGTGCTAAAACCGTGGATTGGAAGACTGCGTCCCTGTCATGCCCTGGAAAATGTAAGACTGCTTGTAAACTGCGGTGGTAAAAATGCGTTTCCATCCAATCATGCCACCAATATATCCGGATTTGCCATCATATTTGGGTTAATTTATCGACAGAGATGGCACTGGTTTTTGGCATTGGCGCTGATTATCGGATTTTCAAGAATCTATATTGGGGTACATTATCCCTTAGATGTGATTGGCGGTTTTTTCCTGGAAGGTACCATTGGATTAGCCATTTTTATTCTTTATACTAACATTGCCATGAGATTTCCAAGTATACATTATTTGGAAAATTCACACGTTAAAGAAGAAGTAACCGATGACACTTAATGAATACATTAAACTGTCTATTCCAGCATTTAAATCTGAAAGTCTTTTATAGCAACTGATTTTGAAAACCCCAATCAATTTTTTTTCTTTTTGAAATTTCTCTCGCTCGGTAAATATTAAACCAATCCTTTGTTATTTAGTAACTTACTCATTCATAGGCACAAACGATGGAGCAGGTTGTTCAGGCAACGTAAAAATGATTTGCAATAAATGTTGTCCACAACTAAATTTATTTACGATAAGAAAAAACCACACGTTTTGTCTCGTAGGTAAAGAAATTGTCATCTTTTGTTCATTTGCACAATCATACCCATTTCAGCTTACTGGATGGTGCGATTGATGTTA
>CAZVKP010000270.1:0-5407 GCA_964627635.1 uncultured Calditrichaceae bacterium
ACCGATGGCTCTCATAGCTTCAATGATTGGAACAGTTCGCCTCCTTACAATCCATCAAGCTGGGGAATCACTGTATATCCTGCAGATCCCAAATATACCGGAAAACAAATAAAACGGCTTGAGGATGATTTAAAAACAAAAAATGTGCTGGTTCAGATAAATCAGGTAGGAAATGGCAACCATATTCAAAAGAGATTTAATATATCTGATGTGTCCAGGGTTAGAGTCTATGCAATTGGTGAGGGAGACTGGGATGAAATGTATGATTACGGATGGATTGAAAATGAATTAACAGGGGATAAAGTGTGGAAAATGACATATGACAAAACCCGATGGGCCGGTGGTGCACGCAAGAACCGTAAAGTTGATGAAACCACAGTTCTTCCTTCCGGGCAGTATATCTTACATTACCGGACTGACGGGAGTCATAGTTTCAACTCCTGGAATGATGATCCACCGGACGATCCAATAAATTATGGAATTAAATTATACAAAACAGAGGAATAGAAATGAAGAAATTGAATGCATTCTATGTAGTCCTTTTAATGGTTACCGCTCTGGGCGTTCATCCACTATTCTCTTCTACTTTGGAAGAAACCTTTAAAAAGCAAATTGAATTCTCATCCGGGGGACTAATTGGTGTGGAAAATACCAATGGTTCAATAGAAATTAAAGGATGGGATAAGAATATGGTTCTCATCAAAGCTGAGAAAAAAGTAAAAGCCTCCAATCGGAAAGAGGCTGAAAAATTAATGGAAAAACTTGAAATTGAAATTTCGGAAAATCCCAAAGAATTGATCATTGATACTCATTTACCTCAGCACAACGGGGGTGGATTGTTCGATTGGATTTTTGGTGATCATGCTTCTGCATCGGTAAAATATAAAATTTTTGTGCCGATAGATTCCGATGCGGATATTCACACAACTAACGGTTCAATTGATTTGAATGAAATAGCAGGCAGGATTCGAGTAAGAACAACCAACGGTAAAATTCACGCAGAAAACATTAATGGCAAAGTGGATGCAAGAACCACGAATGGTTCAATTTCGATGGATTTTGAGGAAATGTATAGTGACGGTGACATGAATTTTTATACAACGAATGGAAGTATCAAAGTATATCTGCCAGAAAATGTCCGGTGTTCTGTAAAAGCGAAAACAACCAATGGTTCAATTAACAGTGATTTTCCCTTAAAAGTAAAAGGTAAATACAATTCTAAACGAGTAAATGGGGAAATTAATGGCGGAGGCCCATTGTTGGATTTCCATACAACCAATGGAAGCGTTCGTATTTATAGAAAATAGCTTAGAAAATACCAAAATTTAAAAATCCCCGGTATTAGTACGGGGATTTTTTTAAGCATTTTTTAATTCGGGAGCTTTAAGAAGATATGCGTGTATAAAGTCGTCTATTTCACCGTTAATCACCTTCTGGACATCTGTTTTTTCATGGTTTGTGCGATGATCTTTCACCATATTATAAGGATGAAAGACATATGACCGTATTTGATTTCCCCAACTAATATCCGATTTTGCCTCTTCCAGTTCTCGTCTTTTAGCCTCTTCTTCTTCTAACTTCTTTTTATACAACCGTGCTTTTAGAATCTTCATTGCATTTGCCTTATTCTTATGCTGAGACCTTTCACTTTGGCAAGTAACCACAATGTTAGTCGGTGTGTGCGTAATTCTAACTGCAGAATCAGTCCGGTTTACGTGTTGCCCACCCGCCCCACTTGCACGGAAAGTATCTATCCGTAAATCATTCGGATTCACATCAATCTCTATTTCATCATCTACTTCCGGAACTACAAAAACTGAAGCAAAAGATGTATGTCGCCTACCACTTGCATCAAAAGGGGAAATTCTTACCAGACGATGAACACCGCTCTCTGCCTTCAAATAACCAAAAGCATAAGTTCCGGTAATTTCAATTGTCACACTCTTTATTCCGGCTTCCTCACCGGGCAGGAAATCAAGAATTTCTGTCTTATATTCATTTAAATCTGCCCAGCGCAAATACATTCGCATTAACATCTGAGCCCAATCCTGTGATTCGGTTCCTCCGGCACCAGGATGAATGGTTAATATCGAATTTTTACGATCTTCCCGAGAAGAGAGCAATCCACGAAGCTCTAAGGATTGTACTTTATGTAAAACAGACTTACTCTCTTTATCCAATTCTTTCAACGTTTCATCAGATTCCTCTTCACCACTCAACTCCAACAAAACCGATAGATCATCGACCTCTTTTTTTAACTGCTTCCACCCATCGACTACATCCCGCTTGCTACTTAATTGTTTTAACAGACTTTGTGCTTTATCAGGATTATCCCAGAGGGATGAATCATTTACCCGTTTTTCTAATTCTGAAATTTCTGTTTCTTTTTGTTCGATGTCAAAGATAACCTCTTAAATTTTTTAAGGTTTCCTGCATTTCATTTATTCTGTTTTCAATAATATCTTTCATATAAACATCCTAATTCTTTTTAATATTTCTTTTCTCGACAAATAAAATGGGAATGACAGGGCATACCCATTTAGAAAATTTCAACTCATAAATAAATCATTTCAAATTGATTTCGTAAACTGAGTAAATATTACAATTCTCGAAATAGTGTTTTAAAATATTCTGCCATTTATAGCCCTCCAGGGCCATCACCGCCGCACCAGTTTTACACATACCTACCCCGTGACCTTGTCCGGCTCCCACCAGGGTGAAAGAAATTGGTGTCCCAATATCATCCAATTCTTTCTCGACAATAAAACAGGAACTCTCCAAATATTCATGAGCAAGCGATTCCCTGATATTCAGTTCGCCACGAATACGATAATTTTTCAGACTCCCTATCAGTTCAATCTCTTTCAACCGCCCGGAATGGCCTCGATATATGGGTACTATATCAAAAAGAACGCCAATATCTTCTCCGGTTTTTTTCCGGATAATTTCTTCTAACTCTTTTCGGGAATAATCCACTTCCCATCGAAAATACTTTTTATACTGATCGAGGGAGGCGGGCGCATTTCTTCCTTTCAAATTACACCAGGCATCCGGTCTGGAAAGAATCCATTTTCTGGCCATCTTTTCATCCTGCAAAGTCGTAAAATCTTCCGGCACTTCTTTCCAATCGTATTTTCCATTGAATTGCGGCGCTTCGTCTAATTCCCAGACACCAGTCACATCCTCGGTGTGCCCTCCGCAAATAAGGTTAAAGTATGCATCGCAAATTGTGTGGTTGGTAAAAATTACCTGACCTCTGGTTTCCTGAACAGCACGGTCTATATTTTCATCGGTAAAATCTTCACCGTAATACCTAAGACAATGTCCCCAATCACACATATCATACGGATCTCCCAAATGTTTATGATTCACGCGGGCCAATACTTCGCTCCTGGAGACAATAGCCAGACATTTGCTAAACTCCACTGGTAAATCCGGTCCGATTTCGGAATAAGTAACACGTTTTAAATACAATTCTAATGGAAGCTCACTAATCACCATTAATTTACCCTGGTTATCAACTCGAAATTCCAAACTGCCATTATAAACTCTGTCTTCAAAATGTTCTTTTTGTAAAATTTCATCATATTCTTTGATATTGAACAATCGGGTTTTGCTGTCAACATTTTGGGGAACTACCTTAAAGGCGTTTTTCGCTTCACCGGAATTTTCATATTCAGCATCAAAAAATTCAATTACACCCTTTGGCTGCCTGGTTGTATCTTTCATAATCGATGGATTAAATTCTGGTTGAAACCTCTTGAAATCTTTTTTTGCTTCCAGTTCAGTAAGGTAACTTCCGGAAAGAATAATATATTTTGTATTATTATTTATCTTTTTACCGTCCAGAAAAATATCTCCTCCTAAAGCTTCAATCCTGGCATCAGGATCAAAGCGTTGGGCAATTTCTAACTTTTCTTGAATGGTTTCCTCATAGAAGGTTTCATAAAGCACCAAATGAAATCGCTCTGATCCGGCTTTACTTTCTTTAATTTTTACCCGCCATTTGATATTCGATTTAACATCAGATAATATGGAGTTATCCGAACTATCAACAATCGAAAACTTACCGGATACCCGAAAATCAACGAATTCCTGCCCCTCGATAATCCCGATCCGAAAAACCGGTTCTCCATTAAAATGACTAAGATGAATTTGTTCCGTATTGTCTTTCATGACTGCAAGTTCCTAATTTATTGTTTTAAATTTTTCAATCTTATAATATATTAAATTTTGTGGGCTAAATCAAGGTAGCTTGCTACTACCGCATTGACTCAAATTAAAATCAACTGAAAACTATTGCGCCTTCACTCACATTTATTGTAAAACATTTTCGGATAAGACTTCAGTAACCAACTTATATTAAAAGCCTCATACATTTTCTATAAGCTTAACGGCATTACTTATTCACAACAATGAAACATCCTAAATAGCTAAACCCAACTTGTTCGATCAGGAATAAATTAATTCCTTTTTTTTGAATTTCATTGAATTTATCGTCACCCCTAACAATCTATGTTTTTTATTTTTAAATTGATTTTTAAAGACATGAACTTTTTATTGGATTGTTATTATAAATAAATCCGAAATTATTGATTTTAGACGTTTTATTTCTTAAAATTCCGTTCCATATGTTGAGGATCATTTATTTGATTATTAAAAAGCCATTACTCGTTCTACTCCTCATATTCGGAACTACAAATTTAGTATATCCACAATTTGTATCTCCTCCTTCGGAAGCATTTGGAGATCAATTGGTTATCGGTTGCGTAGAATCTCCCGTTCGCCACAATATAAATCCATTTCAGATAAATAATTCCACAGAAAAACAAATCGCGCGTCTAATATTTGGAAATGGACTTATTCAGCGTCCGGATCGATTTAGCCAAGCCGCGCCATTGGTGGATGTCTATCGTTACCCGGGATCAAGTAAATACCAGGGTCTGATCTGGAGCTACACAATTAGACGAAATGTCAACTTCCACAATGGTATTCCATTGCGAAACAGTGATGTCAAATTTACCTTTGAGATGCTGAAAAAATGGGGCGGGCACATTTTAAACGGGAAGCTTGACTTTTCCAATATCGAATCCATAGAAGTGGGCGGGGATTTGGAGGTGCGGTTTAATTTAAAGCAAAAAGATAAAGAATTTGATTTGAAATTTACTGACATCCCCATCCTTTCCAAAGACTATTATCAAGATTTTGCTAAACTCGGATTTGAAGTATTCAGCATGCTGAGACCATTTGGCTACGGTCCATTCCAATACCGGAGAACAACTCCCAGAAAAATCGAATTAGAGTCGCATCCACACTATGTTTTCGGGACACCTTTTCTAAATAAAATTATTTATAAATTTTACGATGATGAACAATTATTGATCGATGACTTTATTCAGGGAAATAT
>CAZVKP010000271.1:0-5383 GCA_964627635.1 uncultured Calditrichaceae bacterium
CTTTTTCGGTTTTTGAACCTCTTTTTCTTTTTTATCTTTCTGCGCTTTTATTTTTTGAACATAAGCCTGCTGTTCTGCTGTGCCAAAAACCCGTTCTTTAACGCGACGTGCAACTTCAACAATATTGGCACTCCCCTCCTTGTAAATCTCCAATTCCACGCTTTCCTGTCCGTTTAGCCGGGTAATAATTTGTCTTTCTTTATTGGTCCGGTAAACCCCACCAATGTCTTTCAACCGTATTTCCCGTCCGCTGTCGAAGCGAAGAATAATATTGCTGATTTCATCCACTGTTTTGAATTCGTTCAAAGTTCTGACAATGTATTCGGTGGTACCTTCTTTAAGATCACCTCCAGCCAGATTCACATTCTCCCTCGCCAGACGTTGTCTGATCTGTTGGATATCTAAACCCATCAAAGTAATTTTGCGTTCGTCTAATTCAACCCAAATTTCCTCTTCGTAACCACCCTTTACCTTTACGGCTGCCACACCTTCAATGGTTTCCAATTCTCGTTTAATCTGTTCTTCTGCCACATAACGGGTAAAAAATAGGCTTCTGCCGCCGGTGAGCCCTAATCGCATTATCGGGTCTAAAGAGGGATCATAGCGTAAAATCAGAGGCTCCTTTGCATCCTCCGGGAGAAATACCTGGTCTAATTTTTCCCGGGCTTCAGCAATCGCTTCATTAATCTCAACATCCCAGTTATATTCCAAAATAACATCCGATTGCCCGGCTTTTGAAACTGAACTGATAGAAACCAATCCGGATACCACTCCCAATGCTTCTTCAAGTGGCCTGGAAACAGTCGTCTCAACCTCTTCCGGTGCAGTGCCTTCATATTCGGTTCGCACGGTTATGGATGGATAGGAAATATCCGGCATTAGATTTAATGACAACTGATTGTATGACATCCAGCCAAACACCAAGATTCCGATTACGATCATAATAATGGCGACCGGACGTGTGGTTGTAAAATTGAAAAAACTGTTTTTATCGGAATTATCTTGCATTTCTCATTGTCCTTTAAACCTTCAAGAGTATTTTAGAAAAGTTATTGAACCGATTCCGGTTGTTTGGTAATCTGATCTTCCCTCTTTTTGTCTGCAGCAGAAGCTATTTTCTGACTTTCCAAATTTTGCCAGGAATAATGCCTTTCCTCAATAACCTTCACCTTATTGCCGTCCTTTAATCCTCCCTGACCTACCACCACAATTTTAGTGGTGTCCGAAATATCATTTAACAACTCAACTTTTTCGGCATCTTCAAATCCCTTTTTTAACTCCCGGCGAATCACACTATCGCTGGACACCTGGAAGAAATAGGTGCGCTCATTTTCATATACCAGTCCGGATTTCGGAATGAGTTTGGTATTTTCGTGAACGTCCACTATCAGCTTGACCCCCATAAACATTCCCGGAGCCAGCATGTTTTCGTGGTCTTTCACGCCAACCGTCACCTTAAAAGTGCCACTTGTGGGATCCACAATCGGACTAACGCGTTTGACCCAGCCCTCGAAGCTTTTGTTTGGAAGTACGTCACTGGTAATTTCTGCTTTTTGATTTTTATAGGTGTTTGGTAATTCGTTCTGTGGAACATACACTTTTGCAACCTTTTCTTTGGGATTTGAAATAACAAATAATTTAGAAGATGTTTGTATCCGATCCCCAACTTTAACTGAACGGTCCCCCACGACTCCATTGATAGGCGAACGCACAATAGTATAATCTAAATTAAGTTTTGCCCGCTTCCATTCCAATTCTGCCTGCCGCACACTTAATCGGGCAGTTTCAAATTCTTCTTCACTAACCAAATCTTGATTTTTAAGCGCATTAAAGCGTTCGAACTCAGATTTCTGTTTGTCGTAATCGAGACGGGCTTTTTCTTCTGCCAGAATATATTCATCCTGTTCTATTTGAAGCAGGGGTTGATCTTTAAGAACTTGATCCCCTTCTTCCGCATAAATCTCCTCAGCTACTCCCGAAATTTTTGGATACACGTCTGCCATCTGTTCGGTTTCTAATGTAGAATTATAAAGCAAAAAGCTGGAAATACTTCCTCGGGTTACAGGTGTCACTTCCACCGGAATCGCAGAATCACCCGGGCCAACCGGTTTGCCGGATTTTTTACCGGTTTCCTCATTTTTATTAGAATTCTGAGCGTTTGCGTCAGATTCTTTCGTGTTAGTTTGTTTCCCTTCACTTTTGCCGGAACCACACCCGATGAACCAAGCCAAAGGTATTAAAATAAACATTAATGAAACAATTTTTTTCATTCTGTTCTTCTCCTCAAAGTATTCAAAAAATATTGATAAATGGTAACGAAAATAAGTATCAATGGTTTCAAAATTTACAATATTTTAAAAAAGATAATATCAAAACAATGTTCGGTTAAAATCATTTCAGGTCATCAAATTCATAATCTTAAATTACATCCCTTAATTTTAAGCGTTCACAACATTTTTATAATAATACCCTAAAAATGATAGAACGTCCGGAGTAAAAAGAAAAATCGATATAATGCCAAGTTTGAATCCAACCATTTTTGAGAAAATTGATAACAGAATGCCATTCTCCGGGCAAAGCCGATAATATTATTCCCAAAAACACCACATTTAGAAAAAAGACCAAAACAATAGAAAACAAATATCCCGAATTCTTCAAATCCGGCTGTCCCGGATGAAACTCACTAAATAAATTGATCAAATGAAATAAATAGGTAAAACCTAAACCAAAATTCAAATATATCTGCCCCTCACTTTCAACAAAAAATTTTACGATCAACAATATGGTTGCAGCGAGTGGAAAAAAATACGGAGCCAAGGCAATAACCGTATTACCGCCTTCTATGGTTATTACCCCCCCTTTTTTTCGTGAAGCCGACATAGAATGCACTTTTTTAAAAAATAGCAATGCGAAAAATCCGTGCGTTAATTCATGCTCCAATATACTCCAAAATCCATCCCGCTTTGAGAAATACACCATCCACAATATGCAGAATACGATACCACCTAACGCAAAACTAAATAAATGAGGTGTAGAGACAGCATTCTGCTGAAATAAATCAATCAGATGTTTACCGAATCCGAATATCCCCAAAATTGCGTATATGCCAACAACTAATTTGACAATCTTCCATACCATAAACATGCGGAAAAAATATAAAAGTTACAGCGGATTTGCTATATGAATTTTATGAAGGTGAAACTTCGAAATATGATAAGCGGAATGATTATAATTCTATTCGATATTAACCATAACAAATAATTTTAGTACTGAACTTCTTCCACTTTAGATTTTGCATTTTGCTTAATGGTTGGCCAAATGCGATGAATTTCCGATTCTATTTCGCCAAATATACGGCGATAAAAACTCATGCCCATTCCAATAGGATCGTCTATCGCTTGTTTTTGAGGGGGGTTTTCACGGCTAAATTCTTTTAGTGTGAAAATTTTTGATTCGAAGTGCGGAAATATTTTTAAAATGTCTCTTTTATGATAAAGTGTCATACAGAGCATCAAGTCTGATGATTTAATTAAATCTAAGGTAATTGGTTGTGAGCGGTGTCCGGAAATATCTAACCCACTTTCTTGAACAATTTTCTTGGAAAGCGAAGAGGCTGCCTGACCTTCATTTGCCCAAATACCACATGATTCTGTTTTAATAAGATGCTCTAAATTTTCCTCAGAAATCAAATTAGACAAAATGGCTTCAGCTTGAGGACTTCGGCATACATTTGCCGTGCAAACAAAAATTACTTTATACATAAGGACTCACAATCTTTCGCTTTCAAAATTTAAAGTTAAACAATATATATAAGAATTAACTTTTACCAAATTTCTTTTTCTATTTTTTCCCAGGGAACTGCGCCCTTTCTGATTAATTTAATATTTTTATCATCCTCAACCTTAATGATCGTGGAGGGAATTTTGTTCCATGTGGGACCACCATCTAAAACCATATCAGCTTTGTTGATAACTTGTTCTGAAATATCATCAATTTCGGATGGCGGTAATTCAGAGGTCAAATTCGCGCTGGTGGTAACCACTGGTTTACCGGTTTTTTCAATTAGCTGATTGGAAAGTGGATGATCCGGATAGCGAAAACCGATTAAGGGAAATTGATTCCAGTAAGAAAAATGCAGGGAACGTTTTCGCCGGAGCAGAACTGTAATTGCAGCCGGGAATATATTTTCAAGAAATTTAGCTATCCCTTCTTTCCTGACTCCACTTATTTGAATTATTTGTTCAACCGAATTTACCATGATCGAGAATGGGTGATCTGGGGATCGTCTTTTAATTTCCAATATTCCTTTTATCGCTTTCTCGCTGGAATATATACCAGCTAAGCCATAAACGGTCTCAGTGGGATGAAGGAGAATTTTCTCTTCATTTAAAACGGCTGCGGCTTGCCCAAGTATTTTTCTATCGGGTATTCTTTGATTTATTTGAAAAATTTTCATCGATCATATCCCGGATAATCTTGACTACATGTTCTGGTTTTAAGTCCAACATACAGCGAAAATGCTCCAAAGGACATTTTTTACGACCGTGATCCGTACAGGGTCGGCAATTTAAATTTTCGACCTCGGCGATCCGATCATGAGCACCATATGGAGCAAATCCGAAATCGGGAGTGGTGGATCCAAAAATTGTTAAAACCGGAGTCCGGGCCGCCACTCCCAGATGTGTGGGAGAACTATCATTACTAATCAGCAATTGGCATTTGGTTATCAGTTCCATTGACTGGCGAAGAGAAAATTCTCCCATTGCATTCCACAATTTATCGGAAACTTTCGCCGCTATTTCCGGCGCTAAATATCGGTCTTTCTCGGAACCGATCAAAACAATTTTGTAATCGTGGTGCTGTAAAAATTTGGCAAGTTTTCCCCAGTAATTTGCCGGCCAGCGTTTGGTGAACCAAACAGAACCAGGTGCAAAACCAATTAACCTGTTTTCTCCGAATAACCCGTTATTCTGAAGCCATTTATCGATCACTACCTTATCAGCTTGATTTGAATATATCTCCGGTAAAATTTTTGTATCCGGAACGCCGTTGAGTGGTTTCAATAAACTTAAATTCCGATCGATTTCGTGGATGCCTGTTTGATATTTTACCGGATGGGTGAACAACCGAGAACCACTGCTGCGATCGAATCCGATGCGAATTGGAATATGTGCCAGGTATACTAACAGTGCACTTCGTAATGAGCGATGTGGCACAATCACCAGATCAAATTGCTGCTGACGAAGCCAACCGGCAAAGCGTAAAATTCCCCTGCTACCGCGGTCTTTTCCCCTTTTATCGAAAATCCAAAGTTTTGTTACGTTTGGGTGAGTCTCTATCAGGTTCTGTGAATTTGGTATAGTGATAAAATGTATTTCTGCTT
>CAZVKP010000272.1:0-5318 GCA_964627635.1 uncultured Calditrichaceae bacterium
CGTATTGCCGAAGGTCGGTCTGTCTGTTTAAATATATAACTACCCGATACCAAATATCGTGCACCAGCCAAAAATACATCAGCAGCGGTAGCAGGATCAATTCCCCCATCTACCTCAATCACAAAATCGGTTTTCATTTCTTCGCGCATTTTCGACAAATATTTAATTCTGTCAATACTGCTGGAAATAAATTTTTGTCCACCAAATCCCGGGTTCACACTCATGATAAGAACTAAATCTACTTCGGAAAGTATCCACCGTATATTTTCCACCGATGTGGCAGGATTAATGGTTACTCCTGCACTTGATCCCAAATCTTTAATTTTATGGATTGCATTATCCAAATGAGTGACTGCTTCCTGGTGAATGGTGATGTTATCCGCGCCGGCATCCGCAAAGGTTTTGATAAAATTTGGCGCATTCTCAATCATTAAATGAACATCAAGTTTAAAACGGGTATGTTTTTTTAAAGCTTCTACTACCTGAGCACCGATAGTCAAATTTGGCACAAAATGACCGTCCATTACATCCACATGTAGAAATTCAATTTCCGGTATATCAACATCATTTGCTTCATCAGCTAATTTTCCGAAATCGGACGATAGTACGGAAGGTAATACTAAAAAATTATTGTGTAGTTGTGTCATCTTCTGTCTCAGATTTTATGGGTTCGTCAGTACTGATAATCAGGTTTACGGAATCGATTTTTGTTGCTTTTTGGCCCGCTGATACGGATTGATTTAATATGGTTCCCGGCACAAGATTTTCACGAAAAACATATTTGGTTTTACCTAATTTTACACCCACAGCCTCCAGTTCCTTTTCAGCACTTTTTAGGCTTTTACCCACTAAATTGGGAATTTCCATGGAAGTGGGCGGCGGTCCCAAACTGACGGTAATATTAATTTTTTGATTTTTCTCTACAGTCTCTCCGGGCAATACCGACTGATTCATCACCACACCGCGATGATAAAATTCGGAGAATTCGTAGAAAACCTGGTTAAGGTGTAAGTTTTCTTCCTTCAAGCGAAATTCTGCATCCTGTGGCGTGAGTCCTATTAATCTTGGTACATATCTGGGTTTTTCTCCAATGCTCACTACCAGATAAACGCGGCGCCCATCTTTTACCTGAGTAAAGGGAAGAGGATTTTGTTGTATAATTGCACCCGGAGGAAACTGTTCATCAAAAACGGAATCCTGAATCACAGGTTCCAAACCTTCGGATTCTAACATCTCGACGGCTTCATCAAACTGTTTATCGGTAACATCAACTAATTCAAATGAATCACCATGTTTTGTATATACCGGCATTATTATAGAATCCATGATAAATATAAATAATATAAGGACAATGAAATAAATTCCTGCTTTTAAAAATGTTCTTTTATTAAAAATTTGGTTTAATAAGGTGTTTTTATTCCGGTTCATTTTTTAACTCCATCAAATTAACGCCGTGACTTATGTCTATCTTCACTATCTATAATAATGGTTACGGGCCCTTCATTGAATATTTTTACTTGCATCATGGCGCCGAATATCCCCTTTTTTACCTCGATATTACTATTTTGGATTAACTCCACGAAGTATTCATAGAGTGGATCAGCTTTTTCCGGTGGTGCAGCTTTTATAAAACTCGGTCTTCGCCCCTTCCGGGTATCGGCATACAATGTGAATTGGGAAATAGCTAAAATCTCTCCTCCAATTTCCTGAATGCTCAAATTCATCTTTTGCTCATCATCCTCAAAAACTCGTAAATTCGGGACTTTCTTAGCAAGATATTCGGCATCTGCCTTTTCGTCTTCTTGGTTAATTCCCAATAAAACAACCAATCCCCGCTTAATTTCCGCAACCGTTTCATTCTCAACTTCCACAGCTGCCTGAGAAACCTTTTGAATAACCGCTTTCACCGCTAAACCTTTTTAGTTTCTAATCGTTATATTTTCTTTACCAAGTAACCTTTGTAATTCATCTAAAAATTCATCCGATAACGCAACCCGATACTTTTTCGATTTCATCACCAATCCGGATCCGTTTCCATTTGGTCTAACTTCAAAATATAATGGTATGGTTCCCGGATACTTTTTTACCACGTTTTGCAAATCCCCTACTTTGTTTTCGTCAATGGTTTTGGTATTTATGGTAACTTGTAATCCCCTGGACATCCGATTTCTCACCTCTTCCAGGGGAATAATTTCATCACATAGTATTTTAAAACTCTGTTCGGTGGATTCACTCACTTTTCCTTTGACAAAAACCATAGCACCTTTGTTAATATAAGTTCCGAATTTATCATAAACAGAGGAGAAAACCACACCCTCAAAAGAATTTTCGCGATCCTCAAGTGTGAGAAACGCCATAATATTTCCCTTCCGATCGAAATGAGTTCTCACCTGTGAAATAATTGCAGCCGTTTTAACCTCTCTATTCACTGAAAATGATGTGGGATTATCCCAGTCTAAATTTGAAAATAATACAATTTCCCTTTCATATTTGTTTAAGGGATGACCGCTAATATAAAAACCCAACAGTTGTTTTTCTCGTTCCAACGTTTCCTGCAGTGGCCAATCCGGTACATCCGGAAGTGGGGGATAATTCATGAATTCGGCATCATTATTATTATCTTCACCATTCGATAAAAGCTCGAACATGCTCATTTGAGACTTGTTATATGCCTGACTCTGATATTTCTGCGCAAAACTAATGGCAGACTCGATTGCAGCAAAATTTTGTGCCCGACTCCCCTCCATTGAATCCATTGCACCTGCCTGAACCAGAGCTTCGAGAATTTTCTTGTTTACTGCTCTCATATCCACATTCTGCAGCAGATGATAAATATTTTTAAATTTTGTCTGTTCTTCCCGTGCTTTAAGAATTGAACGAATGGCTGCTTTTCCCACATTTTTGATGGCAGCCAGTCCAAAACTAATTTTACCAGGCTCAGGAACTTCAAACATGACATTAGAGACATTCACATCCGGGGGAAATATTTCAATGCCCATTCTTCTGCATTCTTCAATAAATACCACAATTCGGGATGAATTATTGAGCTCCGAGGTCATGGTTGCTGCCATAAACTCAGAGGGATAATGACGTTTTATGTAAGCGGTTTGATAAGCTAAAATTGCATAAGCTGCCGAATGCGATTTATTAAATCCGTAACTTGCAAAGCGGAAAATTAAGTCATATATCTGGTTTGCAGTATTGTTATCAATTCCATTTTTAATTGCTCCCTCGATGAACTCCTTCTTGAGTGTTTCCATCACCTTTACTTTTTTCTTTCCCATCGCGCGGCGTAAAATATCTGCTTTTCCGAGACTAAAACCGGCGAGCTCGGAGGCAATTCGCATTACCTGTTCCTGATACACAATTATACCGTAGGTTTCTTTTAAAATGGGCTCTAACTTGGGATGTAAATAGTCAATTTTTTCTTCACCGGATTTACGATTAATATACATATCTATATTATTCATAGGACCGGGGCGGTACAACGCATTCATTGCAATGAGATCTTCAATCCGGTTTGGTTGAAGCTTCCGTAAATATTCCTGCATACCGGCACTCTCAAACTGAAATATCCCCACAGTATTCCCTTCACTGAAAATTTCAAAGGTCTCTTGATCATCCATTGGGAGATTTTCAAGATCAACCTCAATATCTTTCTTTCTAAGCATCTCCACTGAGTGCTGCAATACGGTAAGTGTGCGTAAACCCAGAAAATCCATTTTTAAAAGTCCTATAGACTCGCAGCCATTCATAGTAAATTGGGTGGAAACCACTTTTTGCCCTTTTTCCTCCGTTTGGTATAAGGGCACATGATTGGTGATATCATCTGGCGCAATTATTATACCGGCAGCATGAATTGAGGCATGTCGTGCCAACCCTTCCAAGACCCGTGCATGTTTTACTAATTGAGTGAAACTTTCATCGCTACTTTCAGCCATTTTTTTTAAATCCGGAACTGTCTCCAGTGCTTCGTCTAATGGCATTGGTTTTCCCTGGTGAACAGGTATTAATTTGGAGATGGTATCTGCCTTAGCATATTCAATACCCAAAGCACGCGCAACATCTCTCACAACACCTTTTGAGGCCATGGTGCCAAATGTGATAATCTGTGCAACGTTTTCTTCTCCATATTTCCGTCTCACATAATCAATAACTTCTTCCCGACGTTCATAACAAAAATCAATATCAATATCCGGCATGGAAACTCTTTCCGGATTTAAGAAACGCTCAAAAAGTAAATCATATCTCAAGGGATCTACCCGGGTAATACCGGTTGTGTAAGCAACCAGACTCCCTGCTGCTGAGCCCCGACCCAAACCAACCGGGATATCTTTGCTCATGGCAAAATCGATAAAATCTTTTACAATGAGAAAATAACCCGCATACCCTGTTTTTTGAATAATTCCCAGCTCGTGGATTAATCTGTCTCGAATTTCTGGGGTAATTTCTCCATATATTTTTTTGGCACCCTCAAAGGAAACTTTTTCTAAATAGGCATCCAACGATAGGCTCGAATCTTGTTCGGGTAAGGGGAATTGAGGGAGTAATAATTCTCCGGTTTGAATCTCCACATTACATTTTTCAGCAATTTCAACGGTGCGTTCTAATGCATCGGACTTATCTTTGAAAGATTGATACATTTCGTCTGCCGACTTCAGATACAATTCAGTGGTGTTATATTTCATTCTATTGGTATCATGAACGCTTTTACCGGATTGAATACATAATAATACATCGTGAGATGTATGATGTACTTTCTTAAGATAATGGACATCATTTGTGGCAATAACCGGTACATTCATGTCTTTTGCTAACTTATAGACATTATCATAGCCGGCTTCTTCCGGAATATTATGATTCTGGATTTCCATATAGAAATCATCGCCAAATATTTCCAAATAATCTTCCACGGATTTAATCGCTTCTTGCTTGCTTACATTTATTAACTTTTGGAATATCTCACCTTTCATACAAGCAGAGCTGGCGATAAGGCCTTCACTATATTTTCGTAAAATATCTTTATCAATCCGCGGCTTATAATAAAATCCTTCCAAATATGCGAGACTGGATAGTTTCATTAAATTTTTATAGCCGGTGTTATTTTTTGCCAATAATAGAAGGTGATAAGCAGCGTGCTTACCGCCTTTACCCCCACTTTTCTTTTCAAAACGACTCCCGGGAGCAATGTAGGCTTCCATCCCGATAATGGGTTTTATCCCATGTTTTTTTGCTTCCAGATAAAAATCCAGTACTCCAAACATGTTTCCATGATCGGTAATGGCCAAAGTATCTAATTTTAATTCCGTAGCGCGTTC
>CAZVKP010000273.1:0-5288 GCA_964627635.1 uncultured Calditrichaceae bacterium
TTCGTCGATGATCACGAAGAAATGATCCCTCTGCACCATGTGGTCGCTGCTCATGGCCATGCCCATGTCGCGCAGGTAATCAAAACCGAACTCATTATTGGTTCCGTAGGTGATATCGCAGGAATAGGCTTCTCTCCGCTGTTTGTTGTCCATTTCATTTAGAATGACACCAACCGATAGTCCTAAAAATTTAAAAATCTCACCCATCCATTCGGCATCTCGCTGAGCCAGATAATCATTCACTGTAACAAGATGAGCTCCGTTTCCTTCCAAAGTATTTAAATATAGGGGCATCGTCGCAACCAGTGTTTTTCCCTCACCAGTTGCCATTTCTGCTATCTTTCCCTGATGGAGGACAATAGCGCCCAATAATTGTACGTCAAATGGAACCATATCCCAGGTAATTTCCTGTCCGGTTACCAGCCATTTTTTACCTAATAATCTCTGGCAGGCTTCTTTTACCACAGCAAATGCTTCTGTCATTATATCGTCGGTTGTTTCGCCCTCTTGCAGACGCTGTTTAAATTCCTCAGTTTTTTGCTGCAGTTGCTCGTCGCTCAAATTTTTTAGTGTTTCGAAGTGATGATTAATTTCCTCAACAAGTGGCCAAAGCTTTTTTTGTTCGCGTTCGTTTTTTGTGCCAAATACTTTAGTTATAATGTTGTTTAACATAGATAGTCTCCAAATCCCTCCAATTTTTCAATAACCAAAATTCAAACATAAAACTCTGTTAAAAGTAAAAAGTTCTTAATAATCAAAAAATAAGATTTAAATTGAATATAAGCAAATGAATATGAAAGTTGGACTAAAAGCGAATTTTGAAGAAAATTATAGAGTAGTGAAAGATTAATGAAAATCATTTAAAAGAAAGAAACGATTAATCTAAATACTAAATTAAGGGGTGCTTAATGTCCCGCGAGCAACCGCATTGCTAAAAATGGAGGGAGTTTATTTTCCAGAATTTCATCATAGGTTTCCTGAACATTATATTCTAATCGAATATATTCCAGAGTTTCCGCATCGGTGTCTAATATTACAAAACATAAATTCGGGTCGCCGTCTCTTGGTTGCCCAACACTGCCGACATTGACAATATATTTTTGATTTTTAAAATCCAAATCTATTTTTTCTTTATAGAACGATCCATCTTCCGATGCGAAAACCACCGGAATATGAGAATGTCCCACAAAACAGATCTTCTGGTTTATTTTTTCCAGATATTGGTTTGCTTCGAAATCTGACAATATATAATGCCACTCTTCAGGGTGAACCGGCGTGCTGTGAACATATAGAATTTCATTTTCATGATGAGAAAATGGCAAATTTTCCAAATAAGTTTTATTTTGAATTGTAAGAGCACGACGTGTCCAATTTACTGCTTCCCGCGCATACTGATTGAAATAATAAGTATCTGTTAAACCGATTACCGCATGATCGTGATTACCCATTAGACTAACCGGGCAATTTTTACGGATTATGTCTACACATTCATTGGGGCGCGGACCATAACCTACAATATCTCCCAAACAAACAATCTTATCAACATTATCTTCTTTAATATAGCCAAATGCTTCTTTCAATGCGGTTAAATTTGAATGTATGTCTGATATTACGGCAATTTTCACAAATCAGGTCCTTATGTGTTTTACGAATGTTTTCTTTCACTCGGAGGAAGTTGGGCAATCGGATCTTTAATTATTTTATTGTCTTCTTTTAGTTTTTGATAAATGGTATCCAATACACCATTTATAAATCGGCTACTCCGGTTGCTAATAAAATCTTTACTTAACTCCAGTGCCTCATTAAATGTAACTTCTACCGGAATGTCTTCAAAATAAAGAAGCTCACTCAGTGCCAATCTTACAACCACTTTGTCCAAAATACCAACTCTTAGCATATCGTTATTCTTCAAGTTATTGTGAATGAGCTGATCTAATTCTGGTTTATTAGAATGTGTGGTTTGAATTAATTTTTGGGCAAATGCATCAACTTTATGGTCCAACAATTCAGATATCCGATGAATAACCGATCCAATATCTTCATCTAAAAATTCATTACTGTAAAGCACCTGAAGTGCAAAATTCCGCGCCTCTCTTCGGGACGGCATATTCTCTCTTTTTTCTCGATTTATCATTCTCTGTTCATTAAACATAATAGGCATTCAATCTTTTGACTTGGTGCGGAAAATCAATTAAAAATTGTTAAGATTTTTATTATTATTCATAATCATAAAATCCTTTACCACTCTTTTTTCCTAAATAACCTGCTGCTACCATTTTGTTCAGCAAAGGACACGGTCGGTATTTGGGATCTTTAAAACCGTTATATAAAACCTCCATAATAGACAAACAAACATCCAGACCAATAAAATCTGCTAATTGTAATGGTCCCATGGGATGCGCCATTCCTAATTTCATTACGGTATCGATCGCTTCTTTATCCGCAACACCTTCCATGATACAATATATTGCCTCATTAATCATAGGCATGAGAATCCGATTAGAAACGAATCCCGGAAAATCACTCACCTCTACCGGCACCTTGTCCAACTTTTTCGCCAAATCAAAAACTATATCACGTGTTTCATCGCTTGTGGCTAAACCGCGAATTACCTCAACTAATTTCATAACGGGCACTGGATTCATAAAGTGCATCCCAACAAATTTATCGCTCCGTTTTGTCGCAGCAGCTAAGGTTGTAATTGAAATTGATGAAGTGTTACTGGCAAATACCGCTTCCGGGGTACAAATCTTATCCAAAGTTGAGAAAACGTCCTGTTTACTTCTTTGTTTCTCAATAATTGCTTCCACAATCATCTGGGAATTTGAACAATCTTCAAGTGAAATAGAGGTATCAATCCGTTTAAGCGCCTTATCCGCTTCCTGTTGGGTAATGACATCCTTTTTAACCTGACGTTGTAAATTTTTTCCGATGGTCCGAACTCCTCTTTCACAGAATTCTTCACGAATATCAACTAATATTACATTATAGCCACCCACCGCCATCACATGGGCAATACCATTTCCCATTGTTCCACTACCAATTACTGCAATATTTTGAATTTCCATATTTATCCTTTACTTTTACTATGCCATTTCTACTAATAAGGCTACTGCCTCTCCTCCACCAATACACAAAGAAGCAATACCTTTTTTTCCACCTGTTCGCTTTAAATTATACAACAATGTGGTCAAAATTCTGGCTCCACTAGCACCAATGGGGTGTCCCATGGCAACCGCGCCCCCGGCTATGTTGACCTTATTGATATCCAGATCCAGAATTTGATTGACCGCCAAACTAACCACCGCAAATGCTTCGTTGATCTCAAATAGATCGATATCATCTTTAGTCAAATTGGTTTTGTCCAATAATTTGGTAATGGCATCAGCCGGCGCGGTGGTGAACCATTCCGGGTCTTTGGAAGCAGTGGAATAACTTACAATACGTGCCAGCGGCTTAATTTCTAATTTTTCAGCCGATTCTTTTGACATTACCACAGTGGCTGCCGCACCGTCATTAATTTTCGAAGCGTTGGCGGCGGTAACGGTACCCTCTTTGTCAAATGCGGGGCGTAAATCCGGAATTTTATCAAATTTAACCCGCTGTGGTTCATCATCAGTATCTATTACTGTCTCACCTTTGCGACTTTTTACCGTGAGTGGTAAAATCTCGTCTTTAAAATAACCTTCTTCTTGTGCTTTCATTGCCCTCTTATAGCTTAATACAGCGAACTCATCCTGAGCTTCTCGGGGTATGTGGCACTCTTTTGCACATAACTCCGCAGCATTACCCATATGATAATTATTATATATATCCCATAGTCCATCGTGAATCATACCGTCAATAATTTCTCCATTTCCCATCTTATAACCAAATCTTGCTTTGGGTAAATAATACGGAACATTACTCATACTTTCCATACCACCCGCAACAACAATATCGGAATCTTCCAATGCAACACTTTGGGCAGCTAACATAACAGATTTCAGACCGGAACCACAAACCTTATTTATGGTCATACACCCCACCGAAGTCGGCACACCTGCATAAATTGCTGCCTGGCGTGCAGGCGCCTGGCCTTCTCCCGCTGGCAGCACATTACCCATTATCACTTCGCTAACTTGTTCCGGTTTTATTGCAGATCTATTTAATGCTTCCTTTATAACAAAACTCCCCAGTTGTGGAGCAGTAAAAGACGCTAATGAACCGTTATATGCTCCTACCGGTGTTCTTACCGCAGATGTAATAACTACCTCACGAAAATTATTCATTTTCTTGCTCCTTTTCGTTTTTGCGTTCCCCATACGCATGAATGATATCTCTGACCAGGCGATGTCTGACGACATCCGATCTATCGAGATAAATAAATTTAATGCCCTCAATACCATTTAATACATTTTGAATTTCAACCAGGCCGGAACCCGGAGCATTCGGTAAATCAATTTGGGTGATGTCCCCGTTTATAATCGCTTTAGAATTAATTCCCAATCGGGTCAAACACATTTTCATTTGCATGGATGTAGCGTTCTGAGCCTCGTCAAGAATGACAAAAGCGTTGTTTAAAGTTCTTCCCCGCATATAAGCCAGTGGAATGACTTCAATAATACTTTGCTCAAGATATTTTTTAAGAAGATCTCTGGGCAGCATTTCTTCAAGTGCATCGTATAATGGTCTTAGATAAGGGTCAATTTTTTCTTTATAATCACCCGGTAAAAAACCCAAGCTTTCCCCCGCTTCGACTGCAGGTCTCGCTAACACAATTTTACTAACCTCCTTACCCTTAAGCGCATTAACTGCCAGGGCAACTGCTACATATGTCTTACCCGTGCCTGCCGGACCAATAACCACAACAATATCATTGTTTTGGACAGCAGTTGAAATTCTTTTCTGTCCGGATGTTCGTGGTTTTATAAAACCCTTTTTTGTGAATAATATGACCTCATCCAGTTCTTCTGCGCTGTGAGAAGGTTTTTCCTCTTGTTGAGATTCACCAGAATCACCCGACAAATTGGCTTTAACAATGTGTATTACTGTCTCAACATCTTTGGCGGTCAATACTTTATTACGATTTGCAATAAATACCAATTCACTTAAAATATCCTCCACAGCTTTTATTTCAGCAGGTTGACCAACAATTTTTATCTGATTTCCCCGAGCAATCAATTGTACAGGTAAATGTTTTTCGATTAACTTTAAATTTTCATCAGAAAACCCATACAAGATAACGGGATCTATTTTATCCACAACAAATATTTACCATATGGTATTGACAAACAATATCTTTTTTG
>CAZVKP010000274.1:0-641 GCA_964627635.1 uncultured Calditrichaceae bacterium
TGGTGTTAATTCGTGGATGTTTTTTTATCCACTAATTTCACTAATTTTCACTAACAACATTAACAATAATTGGTATTAATTCGTGTAATTCGTGGTGTAATTTTTATCCACTAATTTCACTAATTTTCACTAAAATCATTATACATTATTGATTTTAATTCCAGTAATTGGTAGATCAATTCCTACATTACTTGATTATGCGCTTGAATTTTAGCGAACTTTCGCCAAAATTTATTAGTATTCCCAATCTGAACTTAGTAGCAGTTAAATAATTTAAAAGTTGAGATTCATTGTCTGTACTAATTTGTTTCAGCGCTTTGGTTTCGACAATGATTTTGTTATAACAAACAAAGTCTGCAGTGTACTTTTTATTTAATGTGTGTTCTTTATATATTATTGTTAAATCCATTTCCTGGATAAAAGGAATTCCCTTCTCTTTAAATTCTATTGCTAATGCCTCTTGATATACAGCTTCCAAAAATCCAGGTCCTAAAACTCTATGTACTTCTTGTGCTGCTCCAATAATCTGGTAACATTCATCCTTATATACAAGATCCGTTATTGTTCTATCCACTAATTTCACTAATTTTAACCTATGTCTTTCAATTTCTGTTTATAATAATTCATAAACTTCGTGTTAA
>CAZVKP010000274.1:741-5284 GCA_964627635.1 uncultured Calditrichaceae bacterium
TTCGTGTAATTGGTGGATTTATACTTTCTCCACTAATTTCACTAATTTTCACTAATCCTAATTAATGCGAACCACTTTATAAATGAAATGCCATTCTCTGGTGACTTATTTATAACAAAATTCGTGTTAATTGGTGTAATTCGTGGAATATTTTCGTGTTAATTCGTGTAATTGGTGGATTTATACTTTCTCCACTAATTTCACTAATTTTCACTAAAAAATTAAAGGAAAATGCATTTGTCAGTAGTATTCTGTGGTGAAAAACTATATTAAAATCAAAATATCAATTGACAACTGCAGTTTCCTTCGAATTTGCTCTTTCTATTTCAAAATTTACAGAAGAAAGTTCTGTGGGTAGCATGTAAGAACTAGCATCTAATATTTCAATACCAATTATGTTACCATTTATGTCATAATCAAGGATAAAGCCATCTTTAATTTCATCACTCTCTTCATATTCAGCTTCTCTAAATCTAATATAAAGAGCATCCATTTTTTCATCATATTTGATACGCATTTTATGTGCTCTAATATTTTTCAATTTTTGTCGTTAAATAAGCCGTTACAACTTCTATAGAATCTTCTTTTTCAGTAAATATTACCCTCAACAAGTATTGCTTATTTTTAGTCCTATATTTTTATGAGCTATTTTTCTGCCTTTCTTACCCTCAAGTACCTGCTCCGGTTTCAAAATGGCTTCTGAAACAAGAGATCTGCTTAAATTTCTTTCTTTTAATTGTTCTTCCGCATGTTTAGAAAAATTGATCTTAATTTTTACCATTAATACTTCTAAATCTTTAATTTATCATTGTTTCTCTAATCAAATTTGAATCACTGCCAGTAAAATCCTGTAAAAATTTTATCACCATGCAAAAGGCAATTTATTTAATGGAACTTCAAGATGAATACTGCCAATCCGTCAAAGGACCGGATCAGGCTTCCGCCTGACTGCCAACTGTTTTCAATATCCTCTCCTCTTCACTTTCTCCCAATCAGCTTTCACCATCAGCTTAACCAGTTCTTCAAAAGTCACTTTCGGCTGCCAGCCGAGTTGTTCTTTTGCTTTGCTTGCATCTCCAATCAGTAAGTCCACTTCAGTGGGACGATAATACCCCGCATCAACTTCCACCAGAACCGTTCCTTTATCTAATTTCAAATTTCCAGCTTCAAATTTCTCTTTCAACACGCCTTTTTCTTCAACACCTTCCCCCACCCATTCCAGTTCCATTCCCAATTCCTTAAAGGCTAAATCGGCAAACTCTCTCACCGTATGGCTTTCACCGGTTGCCAGGACATAATCATCCGGTTCATCCTGCTGCAGAATCTTCCACATGCCTTCCACGTATTCCGGCGCATATCCCCAGTCCCGCTTGGCATCCAGATTTCCTAATAACAGCTTATCCTGTATGCCATATTTAATTCGTGCCGCGGCACGGGTGATCTTGCGCGTCACAAACGTTTCTCCACGCCGCGGCGATTCATGATTAAACAGTATACCGTTGCAGGCAAATATATCGTAGGCTTCACGGTAATTCTTGATAATCCAGTAAGCATATAGCTTTGCCACCCCGTAAGGTGAGCGAGGATAAAATGGGGTATTCTCAGTTTGCGGTATTTCCTGTGCTTTGCCGTACAGCTCACTCGTGGATGCCTGATAAAATTTGGTTTTTATTCCGGTCTCCCGGATGGCATCGATAAAGCGTAATGTCCCCACGCCATCCACTTCCGCAGTATATTCCGGAACTTCAAATGATACTTTAACATGACTCTGGGCACCAAGGTTATATATTTCATCAGGTTCAATTTTCTCTAACAATCGATTAAGGTTACTTGAATCCGTTAAGTCTCCATAGTGGAGAAACATTTTAACATCGTGTATTTCGGGGTCATGAAATAAATGGTCGATCCGTCCGGTATTAAAAGAACTGCTACGGCGAATAATGCCGTGCACCTGGTAGCCTCTTTTAATCAAAAATTCAGTGAGGTATGCCCCGTCCTGTCCGGTAATGCCGGTAATGAGTGCTTTTTTCAAATCATATTCCTGAATTAAAATACAGCTAAATGTCACCCCTAACGGGGTTTTTACTCATATTTGTGGTATTTCGCTTAGCTATAAATATTTCACCCCTGCCGGGGTTCTGGTTTCGGAATTATCTATTTTAGAGCAGTACAAACAGATGATTTACTTACTTATTTTTGTATGCGTTATACCCATATAACTATTTCTATCAAATAAAAAGACCGTCAGGGTTCGTCAATGGCCGGGTCTAACGACCGGGCAAACCGTCAGTATTCTTGGATGAACAATTTCTTGTCGGCTAAATCTGCATTCTGAAATCCCAAATCCGAAATCGTGCTCTCATTCTCCGTTTCACCGGCTCCTATGTAATCCTCGACAACCGTTTCCGGTGTAGTTTTTAGGACGACGACTTTGGATTTGAGCATTTATTTGTTAATCCTTTTAAACATCTAACCCCTTGGCATTGCCATCCCTGTGGGAAAAGGGGTTTTGTTTTAATTGTAGCATCCATATATCTATAAACATACCACCCCTGCCTGCGACGCAGTCAGGCAGGCCTACGGGGTTGACGCTCCGCATATCACTAATTGGATGTAAGATCGACAGGATTAAGTGTAAAAATACGAGCCATTTTAGCGGCAGTCCTGATGTCTTTGCGGCGCAGTGCTTCCCTGATTTCATCCAGTTTTTGTGCATCTTCCAGAGATAAATACGGGGCCCAGCCTTTTCCTGTATCAACTAATTCAATGTCAACTTCTGCAACATAATCCCCTTCACGAACGATTTTTGTATGGGTCTTTTTTGTTATTTTTTTCTCCTTTTGAAATCACTCGACCAGTATTTGGGATCAGGTGAATATGCAGTTATTAACACTGCGGGTGATGTTTCATTTTTAGGTATATCCCATAGCACATGAATGGGTTTGTCTTTTGAATCTTTTTGCAATGCCAGCTAACATGGACCTTTAGGAAATTTTGGATAATCTTCTAAGACCTCAGCTTCTATTACATTTGCCATTACATCTTTTACCAAAATACCATCTTGCGCTAATTCATCATAACCATGAGCCGATATTTTTACTTCGCCTTTCTCTATCAGTTCAAGAACCTTTTTAAAAGTAGAACTCATCTAAAGCTATAAACTTTCATTTTCATTTTTACCATCCAATCATCCAAATCCACCTCACTCACCTGCAAATCGTTTCCTGACGATACTCCCACGCAGTGGGCACTTGCGTGCCATTACTCCCACGAAGTGGGCACTATGTGCCATCACTCCATTCTTTCTATTTTAATAAATAATTATTCCTACCGTAACAATCCACAGCTTTAGTTCACATATTTTAAGAAGTTGGTTTTCTAATTCTAATTTTGTTTTCCGTAACAACCACAAAACATCTTTCCCATAAATCTACAGGTTCAGTTTTAAATATCCATAAGATCTTTTCTATTAGTTTTCTACGACTTGGATTCATCAGACGTATTAGCAGTATGCCATAATGGGTTCCAGGTTTATATTTCCTAATATCGGAAAAATCCAAATCTTGAGTAATTAGAAAACGATTTTCTGATTGTGAATATTTCCAAATAATTTCATCGTTTTTTCCAGCCAACCCTTCCTCTATTACAGTTTCTACCTCATGCTCTAATTCATTCAAACTGTGCTTTAGTACTGCCGGCAAATTTTCATCTATTTTTATTCTCATATTTGCGTGGGAATTTCGGATACGGGTAAATCTTCTTTACTGGATTCTGCTGCAAAGGCAATAACTGATCTTATATCTTCCTCAGTTATACTCGGATAATCTTCCAGTATTTCTTCGATAGTATCTCCCTCTGCCAGGCTTGCTAGTATAGTACGGAGTGTTACCCTGGTTCCTTTAATAACTGGTTCACCCCCGCATATTCCCGGATCTCTTGTAATTTTATCCTGTAATTTTACCAATTACATTCCTCCTAAAACTATTTACAAAAAAATTGTATTGAATTAACTTTCAAACTTCCTTCAGTTTTTATGCTTACTTCTTACTACTTACTTCTTATTGTTTATCGAAATATTTCTATTCTCATAAACCCTTATACCGATATATCCTCTATACCCTATACCATAATATACTCAATAAATAATAACCCCCACCACAACAATCCACAGCAAAACAGTAAAGATTATCCCCTTATCATTTACCAATATCCTTTCGGGACTCCCACGAGTTCTTTTTTATAAATTAAATAAAAATATCGGAATATGCCCATCACAACAAACGGTATGGTATAAATAAGATTGGAAGTTTGAAATTGCTGTATGGTCCGGTCATCCTAAGTGTATAACGCATACCCGATGATGCTCATGGCAGTAACCATTGCTATCATTTGGTCCAGTATTTTGGGATTGTATTCTTCCAGAATCTTTCGGTGATTCACTGCCGCTTCTTTAAGTACCAATAGTTCATTTCTGCGTTTTCCGATAACCAGGAATAGGGCTAAAAAGAAAGTGCACACCAGCAACCAGGAAGATATCGTGACA